>NZ_VRVE01000043.1:0-33835 GCF_008040035.1 Methylobacterium sp. WL9 | reverse complement strand
GGTAGAGCGTCGCGGTCACCGACACCACTGTGGTCTCGCCGGGATCGACGACGAAGCGGAAGGCACCGGTGAGCGACGGCCCGACGCGGCGCCCGTCGCGACGGCCTCCGCGACCGCGCCCGTCGGCGGCTTCTCGGTGCAGATCGGCGTCCGCGCCAGCGAGACCGAGGCGCGCTCGGCCTTCCGCCAGATGCAGGGCAAGTTCAGCCAGCTCTCCGGCAAGCCGGAGCTGATCCAGCAGGCGGAAGTCGGCGGCAAGTCGATCTACCGCGTCCGGGTCGGGCCGCTCGCCAAGAACGAAGCCAACAGCCTCTGCACCGATCTGAAGGGTGCAGGCGGCCAGTGCTTCGTATCGAAGAACTGATCGGCACAGTCTCCTTCAGGCCTCGCGTCGTTCCTGGTTCCGTTTCACGGGCCCGGAATGACGGCCGGTGCCATCGGACTCCGCCGGGAGTCACGTGGGCGGCGCAGTCGCGCGCCGACGTCCACGCGGCCCGACCCCGTGATTCCCGAAAGCAACACCAGCCGGCCGCCTGAGGTCCGTCGGCGGCTCGGCATCGCTTTCGCCTTGCGGCCGGCCGGGGCGCATCCGATTCTCATGCGTTGCCGCCGACGATTCGATACCGCAGCCCGCGTTTCAATCCCAGGACCACCCCGCGAACCATGACCTGCCGCGCCCTGATCCTCGGCTGTTCCGGCACGCATCTCACCGCAGGGGAGGCGGCGTTCTTTCGCGACGTCCGGCCCTGGGGCTTCATCCTGTTCAAGCGCAACATCGGCTCGCCCGACGCGGTACGCGCCCTGACCGCGTCCCTGCGCGAGACCGTGGGTCGCGCCGACGCGCCCATCCTGATCGACCAGGAAGGCGGCCGTGTTCAGCGCATGGGGCCGCCCCATTGGCCGAAATATCCGGCCGGCGCCCGCTTCGGCCGGCTGAACGGCTCGGCCCGGGCCATGGCCTGGCTCGGCGCCCGGCTGATGGCGCATGATCTCGCCGCTGTGGGCATCAACGTCGACTGCGCGCCGATGCTCGACGTGCCGGTCGAGGGTACCCACGACATCATCGGCGACCGCGCCTACGCGCAGGACGCCGACTCCGTCGCAGAGATCGGCCGCGCGGTCGCCGAGGGCCTGATGGCCGGGGGCGTGCTGCCGGTGATCAAGCACATCCCCGGGCATGGCCGCGCCACCAGCGACAGCCATTTCCACCTGCCCGTAGTGGATGCAGACCGGGCGAGCCTCGAGGCGACGGACTTCCGGCCGTTCCGGGCGCTCGCCGACATGCCGCTCGCGATGAGCGCCCACGTGGTCTACCCGCATCTCGACCCGAAGCGGCCAGCCACGCTCTCGCGCATCGTCATCGACGACATCATCCGCGGCGCCATCGGCTTCGACGGCCTGCTGATGAGCGACGACCTCTCGATGAAGGCGCTCAAGGGCGCCTATCGTCGGCGCAGCGAGCAGGCCTTCGCCGCCGGGATCGACGTCGTGCTCCACTGCAACGGGCTGATGCGGCAGATGCGCGGCGTGGTCGCGGGCGCGCCGGTGCTCGATGGCGAGCCCCTGCGCCGGGCCGAGGCCGCCCTGGCCCGGCTCACGGAGAACGCAGAGAGCTTCGACGTTGCCGAGGCGCGCAGCCGCTTCGAGGCCGGGCTGTCGGTGGCGGCCTGAGGCCGAGCCAAGACGATCCGACGCGATTTCGCGGGGCTTCGATCGCCGGTACGAACTTGTGTTCGCTCCGGCCGATCCTTACGTTCACGACAATCGATCGATCAGGGACAGCATCGCGGCGGAGACGGCGCGGTGCGGGATTTTCGCCATGGGCAGCTTGAGTATCTGGCACTGGGTCGTCGTGGCGGTCATCGTCATGCTGCTCTTCGGCCGCGGCAAGGTGTCCGAGCTGATGGGCGACGTCGCCAAGGGCATCAAGGCCTTCAAGAAGGGCATGGCCGAGGACGAGGAGACGCCGCCGAAGCCCCAACAGCCGCCGGTGGCGACGATGCCGAGCGAACCGGTCCGCACCATTCCGCACCAGGGCGAGCCGAGCCATGCACCGGCCCAGCCGGCCACCGATCGCCGAGTGAGCTGAGCCGCTGCCGACCTGATCAGCCGCGCAAGGCGAGACCGAAGACGCCATGCTGGACATGAGCTGGGGCGAGGTGATGCTGATCGGCGGCGTCGCCCTGATCGTCATCGGGCCGAAGGATCTGCCGAAGGCACTGCGCACCCTCGGCCAGATCACGACGAAGGTGCGCCGCATGGCCGGCGAGTTCCAACATCAGTTCAACGAGGCGATCCGCGAGGCCGATCTCGACGACATCAAGCGCGACGTCGCGGACGTGAAGCGGCAGGCCGAGAGCTTCAAACCGAGCTTCAACCCGGTCGACACCATCCGCAACGAACTGAAGAATGTCGTCGAAGGCCGGGCCAAGGCCAGCGATGCCAAGCCGGACCTGATCAAGCCGGACCTGATGCAGAGCACCGCGCCGTCCGCCATCGCCGGCGCAAGCGACGCGGCCACGGAGCGGCTCGCGCAGGGCGGCAGCTATGACGTCCCCAGGCCGACCGAACTGTCGGACGTGGTGCAGCCTGAGATGACCGACGTCATGCGGCCGCTCGCCAAGCCTGACGACCACAAGCCGGACGACACCAAACCTTCGGACGGCCAGCCTTCATGACAAGCGAGACGGACGAGGCCGACATCGAGGCTTCGCGCGCGCCGTTGCTCGACCACCTGATCGAGTTGCGCGCCCGGCTGATCAAGTCGCTGATCGCCTTCATCCTGATGTTCTTCGGGTGCTTCTTCTTCTCGCGCAACATCTACAACGTGCTGCTGCACCCCTACGTCTCGATCGTGGGCGCGGCGAATGCCGAACTGATCGCGACGCATTTCCTCGAGCAGCTCTTCACCAACATCAAGCTCAGCGTGTTCGGCGCGGCCTTTTTGGCCTTCCCGGTGATCGCGACGCAGATCTACGCCTTCGTGGCCCCCGGCCTCTACCGCAACGAGCGCTCGGCCTTCCTGCCCTATCTCGTGGCCACGCCGGTGTTCTTCATCCTCGGCGCACTCGTCGTCTATTTCCTGGCGATGCCGCTGCTGATCTCGTTCTCGGTCTCGCTGCAGCAGGTCGGCGTCGCCGGTGAGCCGACGATCAAGCTCTTGCCGAAGGTCGACGAGTATCTCTCGCTGATCATGACCCTGATCTTCGCCTTCGGCCTCGCCTTCCAGCTGCCGGTGATCCTGACGCTGCTCGGCCAGGTCGGCATCATCGACCAGGCGTTCCTCCGCGAAAAGCGCCGCTACGCCATCGTCCTCGTCTTCGTCGCCGCTGCCATTCTGACGCCGCCCGACGTGATCTCGCAGCTGTCGCTCGCGCTGCCCATGCTGCTGCTCTACGAGGCCTCGGTGTTCTCGGTGGGTCGCGTGGAGAAGATGCGCCGGGCGAAGCGGGTGGCTGCGGGGTTGGAGCCGTAGGGCTTTCCTCGTCTGCGGAGGAGACCTACCATGCGGCTTCTGGCGGGCGGCCGGTATGAACAAAACTCTGATTTACATGCCGGAAGCCGGAAAGGCCTTCCTGAGGTTGCCGGACGCAGTCCAAGAGAGCTTTACGCGCAAGCTGCTGCTGTATGGCCTGACCGGGCAGGGCGACGTGAAGCGGATGGTTGGTCAGGACGCCCTACGTTTACGCGACGGTGATTACAGGGTGATCTTCGAGGAGACTACGACGTCTCTGACGATCGTCGGAGCCGGACATCGAGGCCAAGTTTACCGTTGAATGGAGGCAGGCCGTGAAACCTCAGATTTTGACGACCACCTCGGGCGAAGAACTCATCGTGCTGACACGCCGTGAGTACGACGTGCTGCTTGCGCAACTCGGCGACGAAGATGCCGAGGATCGCATGACGATCAGGCTCGTCGACGAAGCGCGGGCGGCCTTGGACGCCGGGACCGAATTTCTCCTGCCCGTCTGGTTCTCAGATGGGCTGATGGCCAATCGCAATCCGATTCGGACCGTGCGCGAGCATTGTTCGCGGACGCCCGCACAGATGGCGCAGGCGGCGGGGATCACGGAGGAGCAGCTTGCGAGGTTCGAGAGCGGCAAAGCGTTGCCGCCGGCCGCGATTCTCGATGCGATCTCGGCCGACGCCGGCATCGATCCGCGCATCCTCCGGCGCATGTACGAGGAAACCGACGCGTAGGCACGCGCGCCTGATCGTGGACATGCGGGCGGGTTGCTGACAGAAGGCGGGCGCGATCACACACCCCGTCTTTCCGGGGCTCGCCTCGGGCGGGAACCCGGAATCCAGAACCGCCGCAGGCGCCCGGTCCTGCATCGGCGGTTCTGGATTCCGGGCTCCGCTCCGCGGCCCCGGACCGACAGCCGCCGAGCCGTTTCATGCACGACATCCGCGCTATCCGCGAAAACCCGGAGGCCTTCGACTTCGACCTCGCCCGTCGCGGCCTCGCGCCGCTGGCCGCAGCGCTGATCGCGCTGGACGACGCACGAAAAAGCGCGGTGTCGGCGGCACAGGCCAACCAGGAGCGGCGCAACGCGCTCTCCAAGGAGATCGGCGGCGCCAAGAAGGCCAAGGACGAAGCGCGGGCCGCCGAACTGATGGCCGAGGTCGCCCGGCTCAAGGAAGACTCTTCGCGGTTGGACGGCGAGCAGGGCCAGGCGGCCAAGACCCTCGACGACGAACTCGCAAAAATCCCGAACCGGCCGAAGGCCGACGTGCCGCCCGGCGCCGACGAGCACGGCAACGTCGAATACCGCCGCTTCGATTCCGAGCGCGAGCGTCTGACGGAAGGCCGCGAGCATTTCGAGCTCGGCGAAGCCACCGGAATGATGGATTTCGAGGCGGCGGCCCGGATGTCGGGCTCGCGCTTCGTGGTGCTGAAGGGACAACTCGCGCGGCTGGAGCGGGCGATCGGGCAGTTCATGCTCGACCTGCACACGGGCGAGCATGGTTATTTGGAAGTCGCGCCGCCGATCCTCGTGCGGGACGAGGCGATGTTCGGCACGGCGCAGTTGCCGAAGTTCGAAGACGATCAATTCTTTGCCGGGAACACTTTGGAAATCGAAAGGGGAGTTTCTGAAGCCCTCAATTATCTGGAATCAACGGATCCGATCGTTGACGATGGTAGCGAGGCGTCGAAGGCATTCGAAGAAAACGAGCGGCGAGGCGTGCGCGAACTCGTGCTGAAGTATAGCCGCCGTTGGCTCATTCCCACCGCCGAAGTCCCCCTCACAAATCTGGTGCGCGAACAAATCCTCGCCGAAGACGAACTCCCCCTCCGCTTCACGGCCCTCACCCCCTGCTTCCGCGCGGAAGCCGGCGCCGCGGGGCGCGATACGCGCGGGATGCTGCGGCAGCACCAGTTCAACAAGGTCGAGCTGGTCTCGATCACCGCGCCCGAAAAGTCGGCCGAGGAGCATGAGCGCATGCTCGCCTGCGCGGAGGCCGTGCTCAAAAAACTCGACCTGACCTACCGGGTCATGACGCTCTGCACCGGCGACATGGGTTTCGCCAGCCAAAAGACCTACGACATCGAGGTCTGGGTGCCGGGCCAGCAGACGTACCGCGAGATCTCGTCCTGCTCGGTCTGCGGCGATTTCCAGGCGCGGCGGATGAACGCGCGGTACCGTGCCAAGGACGGCAAACCGGCCTTCGTGCACACGTTGAACGGCTCGGGCGTCGCGGTCGGCCGGGCGCTGATCGCTGTGATGGAAAACTACCAGAACCCGGATGGAAGCGTCACGATTCCGTCCGTGCTGCAGCCCTATATGGGCGGCCTCAACCGGATCGAGGGACCGAAAGCCTGATGCGCATTCTCGTCACCAACGACGACGGCATCCATGCGCCGGGCCTGGAGACGCTCGAGGGCATCGCCCGCCAGCTCAGCGACGACGTCTGGGTCGTCGCGCCGGAATACGACCAGTCCGGCGTCTCGCACTCGCTCTCGCTGAACGACCCGCTGCGGCTGCGTCAGATCTCCGAAAAGCGTTTTGCGGTGAAGGGCACGCCGTCGGACTGCGTGATCATGGGCATCGCCCACATCCTCGCCGAGCATAAGCCGGACCTCGTGCTCTCGGGCGTCAACCGCGGCCAGAACGTCGCCGAGGACGTGACCTATTCGGGCACCATCGCCGCCGCGATGGAGGGGACGATCCTCGGCGTGAAGTCGATCGCGCTGAGTCAGGCCTATGGCCATGGCGGCCGGGCCGGGATCAAGTTCCAGTGCGCGGCGGAACATGGCGCAGGCGTCGTGCGAAAAATCCTGGAGATCGGGATCGAGCCCGGCATCGTCGTCAACGTGAACTTTCCCGACTGCGAACCCGGCGACGTGCAGGGCACCTCGGTGGCCGCGCAGGGCCAGCGCAACCAAGCGCTGCTCGCCATCGATGCGCGTCATGACGGGCGCGGAAACCCGTATTTCTGGCTCGCCTTCGCCAAGGCCCGGTTCGAGCCGGGCAACGGCACCGACCTGAAGGCCATCGCCGAGAACCGCATCTCGGTGACGCCCCTGCGCCTCAACCTCACCGACGAGCCGACGCTCACGCGCTTCGCCCAGGCCTTCGAGGACTGAGCCGCATGACGATCGCGGGGGAGGGCGACGACGCCTCTGCGATCGGCGACGCCGCCTTCGTGCTGCTGCTGCGCGAGCGCGGCGTGCGCGACATGGGCATCCTGCGGGCGATGGAGGGGGTGCCGCGCGAGCGTTTCGCCCCCCCGGCACTCTGCGCCCATGCCCGCCGCGACATCGCCCTGCCGCTCCCCTGCGGACAGAGCATGACGGCGCCGACGACGGTGGCGGCGATGCTCGGACTGCTCGGCGTACCGGCCGGCGCCCGCGTCCTCGAGATCGGCACCGGCTCGGGCTACGTCACCGCGCTGCTGGTGCATCTCGGCAGCGGCCATGTCCGCAGCCTGGAGCGCTATGCCGGGCTCGCCCGCGCGGCCCGCGACCGCCTCGGCAGCGATCTCGCCGACGCCACCGTGGAGATCGGCGACGGGCTCGATGCGGACGCGATCGGGGAGGGGCGGTTCGATCGCATCCTCGTCAACGGCGCCTGCCGGGAGATTCCACCGCATCTCGTCGCGGCGCTCGCGCCGGGCGGACGGCTGGTCGGAGCCGTCGCGGCAGGGCAGGGCACCCACCTCGCCGTCGTCGACCGCGCCGCCGAAGGCGGCCTCGCAAGACGAGCGGAGATGAGGTGCCGCCTGCCTCCGTTGACGCCGGGCCGCGCGCACGTGCTCTGACGGCACCGGCACGGTCGCGGTTGGTTCCCGGCCCTCGCAAATGCGGCACAAGCTTGGTGAACGGGAACGGTTGTTTAACCTGAATCCCGTTTGAATGACGTCATCAAGTTGCGTCTGTAAGCGGGTGCGTCGATGCGAGTTCGAGGGGCTAGTCGTGGGTGGAAGACGCTGTCGCGGCTTGCGCTCATCGGAATGATCGGAGGCGGCGCGGCCGCCTGTTCGTCGGATGCGTCGCGCCTCGGCACGCCGTTCTCCAATCCATTCGCATCGAACGAGCCCTCGGCGACGGGGAGCCTCGGCGACGGCGGCGAGGCCGACATGGCCGCGGCGCCCGCCATCCGCACCCCGCGCATCCAGTCGCAGGAACTCGCCGCGCCCGGCGCGACGATGTCGCCGCGCTCCGCGCCGAGCCGCGTTGCGGCCTCCGAGCCGTTCTCCGGCGCCGTCGACGGCATGAACCCGTCCGCCGGCAAGGCCATGACGCCCCGCGTCTCGCCGGTCGCCCCGCAGCCGAAGCTCGTCTTCGGCAAGGGCGCGAACGGCACCCCGAAGATCGACAAGGCCGCCGAAGCCCGGCGCGAGGCCGAGACCCGCAAGGAGGCCGAAGCCTCGAAGCAGGCCGAGGCCAAGAAGGCCGCGGAGGCCCGCAAGGCCGCCGAGGCGAAGAAGCAGGCCGAACTCGACGCCAAGAAGTCGCCCAAGCACGCGACCAAGGCCGCCGACGAGAAGCACGCCAAGGCAGAGACCAAGCCTGAGCTCAAGGCCGACAAGAAGGCCGAGGCCAAGCGCGAAGTCGAGGCGAAGGCTGCCAAGGAGGCCAAGGCCGACGCTCAGAAGAAGGTCGCCGAGGCCAAGGCGGCAGAAGCCTCCGCGAAGGCCTCCGCGAAGGAGACCAAGCAGGCTGCCGCCAAGGAGACGAAGCCCGTCGCCAAGGAGGCCGAGAAGGCCGCTCCCGTGAAGGTCGCGAGCGTCGAGCCCACCACGACCGCCTCGGTCAAGGCCGACGCGAACGAGTCGTTCCGCTGGCCGGCCAAGGGCCGCGTCATCAACGGCTACGGCTCCTCGGGCAACGAGGGCATCAACATCGCCGTGCCGGAGGGAACCCCGGTGAAGGCCGCCGAAGACGGCACCGTCGCCTATGCCGGCTCGGACGTGAAGGGCTACGGCAAGCTCGTCCTGGTGCGCCACACCAACGGCTACGTCTCGGCCTACGCCCATAACGGCGAGCTCGACGTGCGCCCCGGCGAGAAGGTCAAGCGCGGCCAGACCATCGCCAAGTCCGGCGCCACCGGCAACGTCACCTCGCCCCAGCTTCACTTCGAAATCCGCAAGGGCGCGACCCCGGTCGACCCGATCCCCCACCTCGCCAGCAATTGATTTGCTGGCTCAAGCGAGACACGCGGCGGCCCGAAAGGGCCGCCGTTTTTCGTTCGTGGACGCCTCAAGGAACCCGGTCGCATTGGACCAGGTCGGCCGTGCGCCGACGCGGCGGATCGGACGTCCGCGAACCACAACACGGCGCGTCTTCTCGTACGATATCACTGCTGCTATATCAGGGGCGTGTCGTGATCGGACGAAACGCGATGGGGGACGATGATCGACAGCTTCGACCGCTGGAATTCGTGGGCTCGAGCCGGAAGGATCTGATCGCGTTTCCCGAACTGGCGAGGCAGGATGTGGGTCACGCTCTCTATCTCGCTCAATTTGGTGCACGCGCTCCCGGCACGAAAATCCTCAAAGGTTTCGGCGGCGGTAGCGTGGTCGAGATCGTCGAAGATCACGATGGTGACACCTATCGCTGCGTCTATACGGTCCGCCTCGATCACGCGGTCTACGTGCTGCATGCTTTCAAGAAGAAATCGAAGCAAGGCAGCAAGACACCGAAGCACGATCTCGACGTGATCAGATCCCGCCTACATGAAGCCGAAGAGCGAGATCGCGCATCTGTGCCGTAGACCAGCTTACGTAGCCGAAAGGAGGCCGTAGTGTCGGATAGAGCAGAAACGAAGAGCGCCTTTCATGAGCTCGGATTACCGGACCCCGACGAGCTCGTCGTAAAATCCCGGCTGATCCGGTTTGCTGCCGAAGAAATTCGCCGTCGCGAGCTGACACAGAAGGAAGCCGGCGAGGTGCTGGGCCTCGACCAGCCGAACGTGTCGGCTCTCATGAACGAGAAACTCAGCCGTTTCTCCGTTCAGAAGCTGATGGTCCTCGTTGCCAAGCTGGGCTTCGCGGTCTCGATTCACGTCGAGGGCAGCGGATTGTCGCTGGACGTGCCTTTTCAGACCGCTGCTTGAGAGTCGGATCGAGCCACAAAGATCGGAGATGCAAGACGCGGCGGCGCCGATAGAACCGCCACGCGCAGTCACCACGTGAGAAAGGTTGCCGGCGACGGCCCGCGGCTCAGTTCCGTTGTGCCCCCTCGGCCGGCGGAGCCTGCAACTGTCCGTTCGGGCTGTGCTGGTCGACGGCCTGCGGCAGCAGTTTCGCGAGCGTCTCCAGCACCTGATCATAGGGGATGCCGAGTTTCTCGGCGATCTCCTTGGTATGCGAGTCGTTCAGCGCGTTGCGCAGGTCGTCGGTGGTGATCGGCTGGTTCTCGCCGCGGCCGAGCCAGGAATTCACCTGTTTGCCGTAGCCCGATTGCGCGAGCTGGTTGAGCAGGCCCTGCAGGCCGCCCGGAAAGACTTTCTCGACGATGCCCGGCAAGGCCGAAGCCACCGCCGTGCCGAGGGCACCGCCGAGCGATCCCTTGATGCTGTCGATTATGCTCATCGCCAAGGTTCCTTCGTCATCGACTGCCTGCCTGTCCGAGGCAGGTGGACTATCGAACCGTAAGACTACATGGCGGCGACGGTTTCAGCGACAACGCGTCGGCGCCGATGAGCTGCCGGGGTGTCAGCTTTCGAGCCGCTGCCCCAGCCGCCCGGCCAGATCCTGGATGAACTGGAACGCCGTGCGACCCGAACGCGAGCCGCGCGTCGTCGCCCATTCCAGCGCCTCGGCCCGCAGCCGCTCCGGCTCCACGGCGAGGGTATGGCGTTCGGCATAGGCGCGAATCATGGCGAGGTATTCGTCCTGGCTGCATTTGTGGAAACCGAGCCAGAGACCGAAGCGGTCCGATAGCGAGACCTTCTCCTCCACCGCCTCGCCGGGATTGATCGCGGTGGAGCGCTCGTTCTCGACCATCTCGCGGGCGAGCAGGTGGCGGCGGTTCGAGGTGGCGTAGAACAGCACGTTCTCCGGCCGGCCCTCGATACCGCCGTCGAGCGCCGTCTTCAGCGACTTGTAGGAGGTGTCGTCGGCGTCGAACGAGAGGTCGTCGCAGAAGACCAGCCAGCGATGCGGATCGGGCCGCAGCACCGCCATCAGATCGGGCAGGGCCTCGATGTCCTCGCGATGGATCTCGACGAGCTTCATCGGCAGCACGCCCTCCGCCCGGCGCCCGTTGATCTCGGCCTGCGCCGCCTTGACCAGCGAGGACTTGCCCATGCCGCGCGCGCCCCAGAGCAGGGCGTTGTTGGCCGGCAGGCCCTTGGCGAAACGCTCGGTGTTCTCGACGAGCAGGTCGCGCACCCGGTCGATGCCGGTGAGCAGGCCGATCGCGATGCGGTTGACCTTGGGCACCGCGATCAGCCGCCGCTCGGGTCCCCACAGGAAGGCATCCGCCGACCCGATGTCGGTGACGGGCGCGGGAGCGGGCACGGCACGCTCCAGCGCCGTCGCGATGCGTTCGAGGAGCGGAAGCAGGGTGCGGAGGGTGGGTTCGTCGGTCATCGGCGATCTGACTGAGGATGAGGGAAGGTGCGGCGTATCAAGCCGCCGGCATCGCCTCCAGCCCCTCCGCCTTGATCCACGCCGCCGTGCGATCCAGCGCCCGGGTCAGGCGTTCGAACAGCGTGTCGATCTCGTCGGGCTCGATGATCAGCGGCGGGCAGACCGCGATACGGTCGCCGGTGAGGAAGCGCACGATCAACCCTTCTGCCTGGGCGAAGGCCACGCAGCGCGCAGCCACAGCAGCCTTCGGGTCGTATTGGCGCTTCGAGGCCTTGTCGGCGACGATTTCGATGCCGCCGATCAGGCCGATGCCGCGCGCCTCGCCGATCAGCGGATGGTCGCCGAGCGCCGTGAGCCTTGCCTGGAAGTGCGGTGCCTTCTCGGCGACGCGCGCGATGATGCGGTCGCGCTTGTAGATCTCGATGGTCTTGTTCGCGACGGCGCAGGCGACCGGGTGGCCGGAATAGGTGGTGCCGTGGCCGAAGCCGCCGAGCTTGGCGCTCTCGTCGAGCATCGCCCGGTAGAGCGGTTCGTCGATGGAGATGCCGCCGAGCGGCAGGTAGCCCGACGTCACCGCCTTGGCGAAGGAGATCGTGGCCGGCCGCATGCCGAGGGACTGGCTTCCGAACCAGTTCCCGGTCCGGCCGAAACCGCAGATGATCTCGTCGGCGACGAAGCGGATGTCGTAGCGGTCGAGCACCGCCTGCACCTTCGCGAAATAGTCCGCGGGCGGCAGGATCGCGCCACCCGCGCCCATTACCGGCTCGGCGAAGAAGGCGGCGACGGTGTCCGGGTCCTCGGCCAAGATCTGCGCTTCGAGGGCGTCGGCAAGGCGTTGCGAGAAGGCTTCCTCGGTCTCGCCGGCCTCGGCGCCGCGATAGTGGTGCGGGCAGGCGACGTGGTGGAAACCCGGGATCGGCAGGTCCCAGTCGGCGTGGTTGGCGGCGAGCCCGGTCAGCGAGGCGGTCGCGACGGTGACGCCGTGATAGCCCTTGCGATGGGACAGAATCTTTTTCTTTCTCGGGCGTCCCAGCGCGTTGTTCATGTACCAGATGAGCTTCACCTGGGTGTCGTTCGCCTCCGATCCCGAGGAGGTGAAGAAGATCTTCGAGGTCGGGACCGGCATCAGCTCCTTCAGCGTCTCGGCGAGCTCGATCGCCGGGTCGTGGCTGCGGCCGGAGAACAGATGCGTGAAGGGCAGGCGCGACATCTGCTCGGTGGCGGCCTCGACGAGCTCTTCGTTCGAGTAGCCGAGCGCCGTGCACCAGAGGCCGGCCATGCCTTCGAGGTAGGGGCGGCCGTCGGTGTCGTAGACCCAGACACCATGGCCGCGCTCCAGCACCAGCGGGCCGGTTTCGCGAAACGTCGCGAGGTTGGTGTAGGGGTGGACGAGGGTCTCGACGTCGCGGGCGGCGATGTTCGACAGCATGGGCTTGATGTCTCGTCGGCGGCGATACGGGCCGCCACACTAACGGCCGGATGCGCGCTCAGTAACCCTGGCTTCCGCCATTCGCCGCCGCAAAACGCCACCCGCGATGCTCGACCCCGCCGCCATCGTCGCCACGCCGGCCCCGGGCCGCGCCTGCGGCGCCTGCACCCTGTGCTGCAAGGTCTACGATGTGCCGGCGGTGGAGAGCGTCGCCGGCCAATGGTGCCGGCATACCCGGGCTGGCCAGGGCTGCGGCATCCACGCGACGCGGCCGCAGCATTGCCGCAGCTTCCATTGTCTCTGGATGACGGAGAGCTGGCTTGGCCCCGAATGGAAGCCCGACCGCGCCAAGATGGTGCTGACGCTCGATCCGGTCAGCCGTTCGATGAACGTGCAGGTCGATCCCGGCCAACCGAACGTTTGGCGCCGGGAACCGTATTACGGACAGCTACGGCGCTGGGCCGCGGCCTCACTGCCGCTCAAGCGCCACGTTCTCGTCCATCACAACAAGACGACGACGCTGGTGCTGCCCGACCGCGACGTGACGCTCGGCGTCTTCGCCGAGGGCGACCGCCTCGTCTCGCGCGAGCGCATGACGGCAGGCGGAATGACGGTGGATGTGGAGAAGGTCAGTCCGGTCGGCTGAGGGCGGCCCTCAGGCCATGCAGCGGCCGGGGACCATGCGGCGGGCCTCGGGGCCGACGAGGGAGCTGAGCGGAGCCTCGCAGCCCTCGCGGGTCATGCGGCGCGGCTTCGGCAGCATCTCTTTCTCGCTGGCGGTCGTACCGATGCTCGACGGAAGGGCCGGTGCGGAGCGGCTCTCGGACCGGGGCATCGTCGCCACGTGGACCGGGGCGCCGTGGACCGGACTGATCGACAAAGACGCCGGGCGGGCGCCGGGAAGGTAGGGGGTCTGGACCGTCGGCGAAGCCGCGCTCTGCACCGGAACGAGTCTGTCGGCGCTCGCACGCACCGACGGCAGGACGAGCAACGTCAAAATCGCTGCCGGTCCACCAACGCCGAGAAGGAAGCCAGACCGAAGCATCGCGATGAACTCCAAAGGGAGCTTGACAGGTTGTCGGTACAACGCCGATTGCGGCCGCCGGTTCCTCGACTGTTACGCTTCCGTTAAGCTTTCGTTTTCGACCTGTATCGACTTGATCCCAATGGCCACGCTTGGGCCGGTTTTCGACGGTTTCAGCGTTGCCGAAAAACGTCACCGCCAGAAAAATTCGATCGAGTCGCCGGGAAAAAGCGGAACCGGCTCAGTACCTCACCGTTGTCCCAACACCCGGCCACTCTGGTCCTCCCCGCATTCCCCTTGTGCATCGGCCGGAACCTTATCGACGGGCTGGACATTGTCCGGCCCGTTTTTTCGTGCGCGTCGCAGAGCGCATGGTCCAACGAAACACATGGCCCAATGAAAAACCCCGCCGGACGATCCGGCGGGGTTTTTGCTGACAACAGGCTGACGGTGGAAAAGATCAGGCCGACTTCGCCTCGCGGCGGCGGGCGCTCTGCTGGAAGAACAGCGCCTGACTGATCACGGCGGAAACGTTGGCGGGCTGGAACGGCTTGGCGATGAGGAAGGCCGGCTCCGGACGCTCGCCGGTCAGGAAGCGCTCGGGATAGGCGGTGATGAAGATCACCGGCACCTCGAAGGTCTTCAGCAGGTCGTTCACCGCATCGAGGCCCGACGAGCCGTCGGCGAGCTGGATGTCGGCCAGGATCAGGCCGGGACGCTTGCCTTCGGAGGCGAGTTTGATCGCCTCGGTGCGCGTGCGGGCGACACCGATCACGTTGTGACCCAGGCCCTCGACCAGGGCCTCCAGATCCATCGCGATCAGGGGCTCGTCCTCGATGATGAGGATGTCGGTGGCCATGTCGGCTGCGAGCTCGCGGCCCGCCTCGTCGACGAGTTCGCGCACCTCGGTGACGTCGACGTCGAGGATGATCGCCGCGTCCTCCTCCGAAAAGCCCTCCAGGCAGGACAGCAGGAAAGCTTGGCGGGGCAGCGGGGTGATCTGGCCGAGGCGGATCTCCGCCGGCAGGTCGTGCTGCACCTGATCGCTGCCGCCGTTCACGGAGAGCGAGTTCCAGATTCGGGTGAAGACCCGGAACAGGTCGGCCTTGACGTTGGTGCTGCGGCCGAGGGTCTCGGGCTCGTTCACCAGCGTTTCGAGCGTCGCGGCCACGTAGGCATCGCCGGCGACCTGACTGCCCGTGAGCGCACGAGCGTAGCGGCGCAGATACGGCAGATGCTGCACGACGAGTTGTGCTGTCGACATGAGTTCCCCTGAGCGTCGTCGCTCTTCGTGTTGCTTCCGCCCTAACGCGAGCCGCGGCGCTCCGTTCCGCGCTGCAGCGGAACCGATGCCGGACCCCGGCGTTGCCGGATGAGCCATGACTCATGTCAAGCCGCAAAACAATCGCGGCCGACGTCGCTGTTGCGACGCCAAGGGGATCGAACTGGATGATGCATGACGAGAAGGCCGAAAGCCCTCGCGAGGGAGGCGATCTGCCGCTTGCTCACGACCCGCCGTCACCTCAGAACCTTGGAAAACAGGCCCGCAAACGGATCGGCGCGCATCTTCGCGCCATGTACGATTCAGTGGTCCAGCAACCCATCCCGAACCGCTTCGCAGACCTGATCGCCCAACTCGACGATGGCCCTGTTAACTCTGCCGCTGAAGAGGCTTGATGGCGGGTGGCCCCGGGCCCTCTCCGGCGGAGAGAGCCCGGCTTTCACTCGTCCGGCGACGTCAGAGTGTCGGCGAGCGGCCACGCATCAGGCCGATGACGGCCGAGATGGCGAACAGGACGATTGCGACGAAGAAGACGAGCTTGGCGGCTTCCATGGCCGTTCCGGCGATACCGCCGAAGCCGAGCAAGGCTGCCACGAGTGCGACCACGAGGAACGTTACGGCCCAACCGAGCATGTGTCGGATCCTTCCAGAACATTTGGTGCGGCACAGGCCGCGACCTTTCGAAGGAAATAACGTCAAGGTTTCAGGTCTGGTTCCTCTCGCGCGCGCTCGGCGGAGAGATTGTTTTTCCCGATCCCGCCTCGCTCGCGTGTGATTCCGGCGCTCATTGGGTGTCGGGTTCGGCCGCCGGACGGTGATCCGACAGAACCGTCTTGATCTCGCCGCCACCAGCCGCTCTACTGTGCCTGCCTTGTGAAACACGGTCGCAGCCGGAACCGACTGGCGCGGCGCCGGGTTCGTCACCATCTCGGGAGAGATCTGCAGTGAGAGCCGTGATGCATCAGACCAGGACAGCTTCTGCGAAATCCGCCGCCGGCAAGCTGGCCGATGCGATCGTCGAGGGGCTGAGCCGCGTGCTCGACGCGCTCGGGCCGCAGCAGCAGCTTCAGCCCATTCCCGTGCGGGTCCGATCGGGCCGTGTTCCGGGCCGCCGTTGAGGCACAGGATCCAGCGGGACGCCACCCTCGTTTCGTGGTGATGATCTGATCGAGCGCTGTCGGGATCCGGCAGCGCTTTTTCGTGTGTGACCGGGGCCGCTGCGACATCGTGACCGTGAGACGGTACGGAGATGGTGGCGCCGAGCCGCCGGATTTCTCCACCACCTCAGCTTTCAGCCGCAATTGCCGTTTCGAGACAACCTGACGTAAGCCATCGCCGAACACTGTTTTCCGCCGTGGGAAGACATGCGATTCAGGCCGCAGGACCGACCCACGGTCGTCCGCGACGATCCGGCAGGCGGGTGGGAGTGTTCATCCAGATGGAATTCGGAAGGCGCACGCAGGCGGGCTTTCTGGCGGCGATCCGGCCCGATCGGCCGGCGTCTCCGCGCCGGCGCATCGTGCGGATGGCGCTGGCCGGCCTGATCCTCGGCTTCGGCAGCGTCGCGGCGGGGACCGGCCTGGTCCACGCTTCCGAGCGGGGCGGGTTGTTCGACTTCTTCGGCCAGATCTTCGGCGCACCGCGCCAGGTCGAATACGCACCGCCGCGCGCGGATCGCAGGCCTCCCCGGCGCTATTCCTCGTTGCCGGATGCGCGCCACGTCGGCGCGCCACGCCAGCGGCACTTCACCCCGAGGCCTGTACCTCTGGTCGATATGGACCGGCGCTCGCGGCACGGGCGCCGCAAAAGCCCGGTGCTGGCGCTGCAACCGGCGACGGGACCGCAGAGCGTGTGCGTGCGGACCTGCGACGGCTACGTCTTCCCCCTCGGCGCCCGGCATTCGGAGAAGGACGTTCCGCTGCATCAGGCCGCCTGTGCGGCAGCCTGCCCGGACGCGCCGACGGCGCTCTACACCATGCCCTGGGGCAAGACCGAACTCGATCAGGTCGTCAGCTTGAAGGGCCAGCCCTATCTCGCCGCAGCCTGGGCGAACGTCTACCGCCAGAAGCGGGTCGAGAACTGCCATTGCCGGACACCCGGAAGCGTGGCGGCCCCGCTCGCGATCGACCACGATCCGACGCTGCGGGTCGGGGATGTCGTCGCGACGAAGACGAGCGCATCCGTGGTCACGCGCCTCGCCCAGGGCAGCGTCGAACTCGAGGATTACCGCAGCACCCGGAGCCTGAGCCGCCGTGCGCGGCGCTCCGTCGACCTGCGTGTCGGGGCGCTGGAGCGGGACGCCGCCGAGCGCGCCTTCCGGCGAACGATGCGTACGGTCGCCGCCGGGAGCGACCGGATCCGGCTCGCCGAGGCGAACCCGGCTCCTGCCGGGCACGGATCGGCGGCGGAGGGCGAACCGGCCCTGACGACGCCGGGCTTCGCGCCCGTCCGGGTCGTGGCCCGCTCGCCCTTCGTGTACTGATCGCCAGCGGAGGGTTGTCCGGCGGTGATCGGCGGCGGCGGCGGATTTGTGGTTCGCCCCGACCTGTCGTAGGCGGCCGGCGGATCGACCCCAACATCCACGGCTTCCATGGCGACGACTGACGCACCCGGCGGCGACGCGCCCGCGCCGCCTTTCGACCCGGCACTGCCGGCGAGCGGCGAGGTCCGCCGGCTGACGCCGCTGGTGCGCCGCCGCATCTGCCCCAATGGCGGCCCGTTCACGGCGAGCGGCACCTGCAGCTACATCGTCGGGCACGGCCGCGTCGCGATCATCGATCCCGGTCCGGAGGATGCCGGCCATGTCGCCGCGCTCGCGGCAGCGACGGCCGGCGAGACGGTGACGGCCATCGTGGTCACCCATACCCATCGCGATCACTCGCCGGGCGCGCGCCTGCTCCAGGCTCTCACCGGCGCGCCGATCCTCGGCTGCGGCCCGCACAAGGCCGCGCGAGAACTCGCGGAGGGCGAATTTCCGCATCTCGACGCCAGCGCCGACCGCGAGCATCGGCCGGACCGGGAACTCGCCGACGGCGAGACGGTCTCGGGCGAGGGCTGGACGCTCACGGCGCTGGCCACGCCCGGCCACACCATGAACCACCTCGCCTTCGCTTTCCCCGAGGAGAACGCGCTGTTCTCGGGCGACCACGTCATGGCGTGGTCGACCACCGTGGTCGCGCCGCCGGACGGATCGATGCGGGCCTACATGGCCTCCCTCGACCGGCTGCGCGAACGGCCCGAGGCGATCTACTGGCCGGGCCATGGCGGCCCGGTGCGCGATCCGCGCCGCTTCGTGCGCGGCCTCGCCGGCCACCGCCGCCAGCGCGAGGCGGCCATCCGCGCGCGCATCGCGGCTGGCGACCGCGACATCCGGGCGATCGTCATGGCGGTCTATCAGGGCCTCGACCCGGCGCTCCGCGGTGCGGCGGCGCTCTCGGTCTTCGCGCATCTGGAGGACATAGTCGAACGCGGGCTCGTGCGCAGCGACGGCCCGGCCCGGCTCGACGGGGTTTTCGAGCCGGTCTGATACCAGAACAGGCTGCGAAAAAGTGGCAACGGTTTTTCGATCGAAGCCTGCTCTCAACTTTTGAATCGATCACGTTTTCTGCGTTTTGATCGATCCTATCAAAACGCAGCGTCATCTAGCGGCCTTTGATCGTGACCGGTCGAAGGCGTCCGCCACACGAGTGGCGGCGCGCGTTCATGTTTGCCAACGGCCAAGTGCGGACGAGTCGAAGTCAACGCCCGTTGGTATGAAGACCCTACTTCAGAGCGATGGCGAGGTTGGCGACCTCGTCGAGATAGGCGCGGATGCGGTCGGCGTTATCGCCGAGATCGCGTGCGCCGAGGCGGGTGGCCGAACGCACGTCGATGCGGGCGCCGTCCGCCCGCGGCCTGACCCGGACGGTGATGTCGGCCGGCAGGTTCAGGACGCGGCTGCGCGCCACGGCCTCGATGCGGCCGTTGCCGATGCGGCCGCCCGGCCGGACCGCTTCGACGATCTGCCATTTGCGGTTGACCGCCGCCTTGCGCGCCAGCTCGAAGGCCTCGTCGGGATCGACGTCGAGGGTCAGCGGCGCGATCTGCGAATAGGCGGCGCGCTGCGCCTCGCGGGCCCCGGCACCGGGATCGGGCGGATAGCGGCCGTCGCGGGCGGCGAAGGCGGCGCGCGATCGCGAGAAGGCCGGGGGCTGGTCGAGGTCGGTGCTGACGTCGGTGATCGCCGGGAGGCGCAGCCCCTTCAGCGCGGCATAGGCGGGATAGGCCAGCACCAGAGTCGCGACGAACACGCCGAAGATCGCGGCACCGATTCCCCTCGCCCCCTCGCGCCAGCCGCGCAGGAAGGCGAAGCCGGCAAACGCGACGGCGAGCGCGGCGAGCAGGATGCCGCTGCCGAGAACGGCGAGGGCGGGGCCGGGCTCGGCACGCTGGCCGCGCACCATCACGACGGCGATGGCGGTCACGACGACGGAGAGAAAGGCCACCGTCCTGGCGTAGCCGCCGGCATGGGTGACGGGATCCTGGATGGGCAGACGGCGCATGGATGGGCGGTGAAGCTCGGGATCCGGGACCGGGTTCGGCGGCCGCCAGCCTACAGGCCGGTGCACGGGCACGCCAGAGACCGGAGCGACGCTGCCACGGTCCTCACGCCTCTGCTATAGCCGGGCATCATGCCGAGCGCGCCTTCCCACACGGACCTTTCGGCCGACATTGCCGCGGACGCAGACCCGATGCGGCTGTGGTTCCGCTTCATCCGCCTCAACCGCCGCGTGACGGCGGCCGTCGGATCCGAACTGCGCACACTCGGGCTGTCGATCCCGCAATTCGACGTGCTCTCGACCCTGACCGAGCGCGAAGGCCTGACTCAGCAGGAGCTGGCTGGCCGGCTCTACGTGACGAAAGGGAACGTGTCCGGGCTCATCGACAGGCTCGTCGAGGCCGGGCTCGTGGAGCGGCGCGCCATCCCGGGGGACAGGCGCTCGCATGCGCTCCATCTCACGGCAGCAGGCTCGGACCTGGCCCAACAGGGCCTCAAGGTGCAGACGGCCTATGTCGGCCGGACGCTCGGCCGCCTCGACCCCGGCGCGATCGCCGAACTCGAACAGCTGGTGCTGCTGTGGCGCGAACATGCGCGCGCCGACGCATCGCAAGCGTAAATCCTCGCTCACGACTGATCGAGCCGCTTACGCGCTGCGTTTCCGTTCCGCGAACCGGAGGCCGGCAGGCGTCATCCTGCCTCCGGAACCACGGATCGGAGCGCCATCACTCGCCGGCGCGGCCGGTCGACTGACCGCCCTTGCGACCGGCCGTCGAGGCCAGTTCGCGATCCTGCGAGAAGGAGCGCTTCTCGGCAGGCACCGAACGACCGCCCTTGCTGGCGATCTCGCGCTGCCGCTCGAGATTCATGGACGCGAAGCCTCGCTTCGAGGTCGAATTACCGGATGCCATCAGCGCCTCCTCGGCCTAGTTTTCACAACCGGACAACCGGCAGCCAATTCGATGGTTCCTTGGCCGTATCGGGATCCGGGGGCGGAAACTCAGTACCGCCCATACGGTTGGCGCGTCGCCAAGCTTGCGAAATAGGGCCGCGAGCGTGGGCGGAAATAGGGAGACTTCGTCAATCGCGATCGGGCGAGGCCCGATGTCCCGGCGCGCCCTCGCGATCGTCGGCGCTTTGACAGTCCCTCCGGTAGCGGCTACGCGCCGCGCCTCCGGCATCGTCACCGCGCGCTGCGGTCGGCAGGGGACCTTCGAGGCAGGCCATGACGCTCGACACCGAGGTCTCGTCCCTCAAGCAGGTGCCGCTGTTCCGCGAGGTCGAGCCCTCGCGGCTCAAGCTCCTCGCCTTCACCAGCGAGCGCGTGCATTTCGAGGCCGGACAGACATTCTTCGCGCAGGGCGACGAGGCCGACGCGGCCTATCTGATCCTCGAAGGTGAGGCCGCCGTCTCTCTGGAAGGGCCGCAGGGTCCGGTCCGCCTCGCGCTGCTCGGCGCCGACGCCCTCGTCGGCGAGATGGGCATCCTGGCCGACCAGCCGCGCTCGGCCACCGTGACCGCGGAGACCGCGGCAACGGTCCTGCGCATCGATCGCGGCGTCTTTCTGGAGCTGCTGGCGCAATTTCCGCAAATCGGCATCGCCGTCATGCGCGAGTTGGCGCTGCGCCTCGAACAGACCAACCAGCAGCTCGCCCGCAGCACGAATGCTCAATAGCGGTATTTCGAGCCCCAGGGGCCGAAGATCGGATAGCCCCGGCGATAGGCCTCGTATTCGGCGCCCGGATCTTTGCGGCGGTAGCCGTCGCGATAGGCATACCGGCTCGGCTCGACATAGCCCGGGTTCTGCATCTCCTGCCGCAGATGCCCGTCGCCCTCGCCCGACGAGCCTCCGCCACCACCGAAGGCCAGCGCGGCGCCCGTGCCGGCCATCAGAACCAGGGCCGCTCCCGCCGCCGCCATCGTCATCCGCGCCATGGCCGTTCTCCAAGGGTTCGATCGCGGGAACAACCGTGCAACGGGCCTCTCGGTTGCAGCACCGAGATATTACCGCACAGGCAGCGGCGCGCGTTCGCGCTTGCCAACGGCCGAGTGCGGAAGAGCCGAAGTCAACGCCCGTTGGTATCAGGTCGTCGCGTAGGTGATGAACTCCATCAGCGAGCCGTCGGGATCGCGGAAGTAGACGCTGGTGCCGGCACCCGCCGCGCCGTTGCGCTCCACCGGCCCGAGTTCGACCGGCACGCCGTGGTTGGCGAGATGCGCCATCGCCTCCGCGATCGTGCCCGACCAGCGGAAGCAGAGATCGCTGCCGCCGGGCTGCACCGGCTTGTCGGCCAGTGGGCTGCCGATCTGCCCGGGGCCGTGCACGTTGAGCTGGATGCCGCCGAAGCGGAACACCACGCCCTTTTGGAACGGCACCACCTCGGCGCCGAGCACGTCGCGGTAGAAGGCGGTCGCGCGCTCCCAATCCGAGACGTGGATCACGCAATGATCGAGATGGATCGCCGGGCTGAGGTCTTTCGAGAGGTCGGCTCCGGCCTCGTCGGTCAGCGTCTGTGTGTCGGCCATGCCTGTCGTCGTCCTTCCCTGCGTCGTGGCTCGCATCCTGGCTCGCATCCTGGGTCGACGGTCAAATAGGGCAGGGCGCGCCGCATTTGCCGGGCCGCTTCCGCGCACCGTGAGACGCCAAAGACACAACCTCCGGCGGCGATGCCGGGTATCGATGGCTCACAAGAACGCCACCGCACAAGGCACGGAACGATCGATGCGCGTCAGCCGGATCCTGCTCGCCCTCGTCGCCGTCGCGCCCCTGGCCGCCTGCCAGTCGCGCATGCAGACGGCGGCGCTCGACGACGAATCCGCCTGGTACACCGGCACGATGCCGGACAAGCCCTTCGACGTGCCGCTGGTGGATACGTCGCGGCTCGATCCGAAGTTCCGCCGCCAGACCGTGCGCTACACCGGCGCGGAAAAGCCCGGCACCATCGTCGTCGACATCGACCAGCGCCACCTCCAGCTCGTGGAGGAGGACGGCTCGGCCCGCCAATACGGCATCGGCGTGGGCAAGGCCGGCTTCTCCTGGAAGGGCGAGGCCCGCGTCGGCCGCAAGGGCGTCTGGCCCGACTGGAGCCCGACCACGACCATGGTCTCGCTCAACCCCGACCTGCCGCGCACCCGCAAGGGCGGCCTCGACAACCCGCTCGGCGCCCGCGCGCTCTACCTCTACCAGGGCAACCGCGACATCCTGTTCCGCATCCACGGGACCAACGAGCCCTGGAGCATCGGCGAGCAGATGTCGTCCGGCTGCGTACGCATGCTGAACGAGGACATCGTCGACCTGTTCGAGCGCGTGCCGGTGGGGACGCAGGTCTTGATCAAGCGCAGCGGCAAGGCGCGGGTCTGAGGCCGGGTTTCTCGCTCGCACCCCGCATCGCGCGTATAGCGGAGGCACAGGGGACCGCGCCCGTGTCGTCGCGATGGCTCCGCGGGAGGCGCGATCGTTCCGGGAATGGCCGTACCGAAACCCGGCCCGAGCCTTCGGGGGAACAGCATGACCGACCCCGCCCGGAACAAGGCGAATGTAATCGCCTTCTACGCGTTGATGTTCAACGGATGCCGGCCGCGCGAGGCGATCGAGCGCTATGCCGGCGACACGTACATCCAGCACAACCCGCATGTGGCGACCGGCAAGGACGGCTTCATCGCCTACTTCGAGCGCATGGCGCGCGAGTGGCCGGGCAAGCGGGTCGAGGTGAAGCGGGCGGTGGCCGAGAACGATCTGGTCGTGCTGCACTGCCTCCAGCATTGGCCGGGCGACCACGACTATGCGGGCATCGACATCTTCCGGCTCGATCCCGACGGCAAGATCGTCGAGCACTGGGACGTGCTGCAACGCTTGCCGGAAACCTCGGCCAATCCGAACGGGATGTTTTAGAACGCGCTCCGCCGAAGTGGCAGCCCTTCGCCGCAAGGGTGCGCGGCCTGCGGTTCGCCCTTCGGCATGACCAACCCGCTACGGCTCGAGCCGGATCGACAACTGTCGAACGAGCAGGATCGCGTTTCAATCGCGGTGACGACCGAAAGGACCGATAGCCCCCTCTCGCGGTGATCGGGAGCGGCACTCGATCACTTTTTGTTCTTGACAAAATTCCTATTCTATGGTTCTTTCCCCTGGCTCGCCCCCACGAAGGGAGGCGCTTCGGCGGACCGGGTCGAAGCGCTGCGGGGATGCGAGACGGTGCCTGCGTCGGTGGTCCGGATGCCCCACCGCCTCGGGCAGAGCCTGTGACGCAAGGTGCTGTGGGACGGGTACGCGACTCTGATCGCCGGACCCGGGACCCTCACGGCACACCGAGAGCCTTCGATCCACCCGCCCACTACGAGGCGGGTGCGGGACGCCCCGCCGGCCGAGAGGCCGCACGGTGAGGCTGAAATGCCGATCCGTGAGGATGACAAGAGCGTCCTCGCGTCGAGTCATGGGCCTGTGAGAAGACACCGTGACGTCGCCGGCCCGCACCCACGGGCCGCGGGACGCCGTGGGACCGAGTTCTACACAACACAGAGTGGTTCCGCGGCGTCCCGCGTCCACCCTCACGACAGTTTGGGCCATGCCGCCGGAGCGTAACGCTCGCGGGGATACGGACGGCTGATTGCGCCCCTTGTCCGGCCCCCTTGTCCGGCCCCCTTGCCTCGCCCGGGAACCGGAAACCGGCCCGGCGCGTCTTTCACGAGAGTCCCGAGCTTGGCCTTACGGAGCCCACGATGACCATCACCGTCGCCCATCTCCAACCAATCATCGCGATCCTGGCCGGCATCCTGATCCTGGTGGTGCCGCGGCTCCTGAACTACATCGTCGCGGTCTACCTGATCGCCGCCGGCGTGATCGGGCTCGGCCTGTTCAAGCACTTGTCGTGAGTACTGACACTCGGGCGAATTCGTAACCGCCGGTCCGAGCGGAGCAACGGCGTTCATCTTGCGTTGCATCATGAGGTGGTCCAACCCCCGCAACGGCCAAGTCTGCCTCCCGAGGCGGTACGCAGGCCGAGCCATTCGCCGGCCGGCGTCACGATCTGATGGACGAGACAGATGACGAAATGGGTCTATTCCTTCGGTGACGGCAAGGCCGAGGGCGAGTCGGCGATGCGCAACCTGCTCGGCGGCAAGGGCGCGAACCTCGCGGAGATGTCGAATCTCGGCCTGCCGGTGCCCCCCGGCTTCACCATCACCACCGAGGTCTGCACCGCCTATTACGAGAACGACCAGACCTACCCCGCGGACCTGAAGGACGCCGTGAAGGCCGCCCTGGAGCAGGTCGGGCAGATCACCGGCCGCGGCTTCGGCGACTCCCAAAAACCCCTGCTGGTCTCGGTCCGCTCCGGCGCGCGGGCCTCGATGCCCGGCATGATGGACACCGTGCTCAATCTCGGCCTCAACGACGAGACGGTCGATGCCCTGGCGCGCGATGCCGACGACGAGCGGTTCGCTTACGATTCCTACCGCCGCTTCATCACGATGTACTCGAACGTCGTGCTCGGCGTGGAGCACCATGCCTTCGAGGAGGCGCTGGACCGCTACAAGGACGGGAAGGGGTTTTCGCTCGACACCGAACTCGGTGCCGAAGACTGGAAGACCCTGATCCAAACCTACAAGAAAATCGTGCGCGAGGAGCATGGGTCGGACTTTCCGCAGGGGGCGGAGGACCAGCTCTGGGGCGCGATCGGCGCCGTGTTCGATTCCTGGATGATCCCGCGAGCCAAGAAGTACCGCGAGCTGAACGCCATCCCCGAGAGCTGGGGCACGGCGGTCAATGTCCAGGCCATGGTGTTCGGCAACATGGGCGATACGTCCGCCACCGGCGTCGCCTTCACCCGCAACCCGTCCACCGGCGAGAGCGCGCTCTACGGCGAGTTCCTGATCAACGCCCAGGGCGAGGACGTCGTCGCCGGCATCCGCACCCCGCAGGACATCACCGAGAAGGCCCGGATCGAGGCCAAGTCCGAAAAGCCTTCGATGGAGAAGGCGATGCCCGACAGCTTCGCGGAGCTGACCCGGATCTACGGCATCCTCGAGAAGCACTACCGCGACATGCAGGACATGGAGTTCACCATCGAGAATGGGAAACTCTGGATGCTGCAGACCCGCAACGGCAAGCGCACGGCCAAGGCGGCCCTGCGCATCGCCGTCGAGCTCGCGGGCGAGGGCCTGATCTCCAAGGAGGAGGCGATCCGGCGCATCGAGCCGAGCAGCCTCGACCAGCTCCTGCACCCGATGATCGACCCGGAGGCCGAACGCACCGTCATCGCCACCGGCCTGCCGGCCTCGCCCGGCGCGGCGGTCGGCGCGATCGTGTTCAACTCCGAGGATGCCGAGGCCGCCCGCAAGGCCGAGCGCAAGTGCATCCTGGTGCGCATCGAGACGTCGCCCGAAGACATCCACGGCATGCACGCGGCCGAGGGCATCCTAACCACGCGCGGCGGCATGACGAGCCATGCTGCGGTGGTGGCGCGGGGCATGGGCAAGCCCTGCGTCTCCGGCGTCGGCTCGATCCGCATCGACTACAAGGCCGGCACGCTGACGGTGGGCGGCAAGACGCTGAAGGCCGGCGACATGCTGACCATCGACGGCTCCACCGGCCAGGTGATCGAGGGCGAGGTCCGGATGATGGAGCCCGAACTCTCGGGCGAATTCGCTGCGCTGATGGAATGGGCCGACACGCACCGCACCATGAAGGTGCGCACCAACGCCGACACGCCCACCGACGCCCGCACCGCGCGCAACTTCGGCGCCGAGGGCATCGGCCTGTGCCGGACCGAGCACATGTTCTTCGAGGGCGACCGCATCGTCGCCGTGCGCGAGATGATCCTGGCGGATGACGCCGAGGGTCGGAAGGCCGCGCTCGCCAAGATCGAGCCCTACCAGACCGACGACTTCGTCGAGCTGTTCACGATCATGTCGGGACTGCCCGTCACGATCCGCCTGCTCGACCCGCCGCTGCACGAGTTCCTGCCGCACGGCGACGAGGACGTGAAGGAATTCGCCGAGACGGTCGGTGTGCCGGAGGAGAAGATCCGCGCCCGGTTGAAGGAGCTGAAGGAGTCGAACCCGATGCTCGGGTTCCGCGGCTGCCGGCTCGCCATCGCCTACCCCGAGATCGCCGAGATGCAGGCCCGCGCCATCCTGACCGCTGCGGCGCGGGCGGCCAAGGACACCGGCAAGCCGGTGACGCCGGAGATCATGGTGCCGCTGGTCTTCACGAAAGCCGAGTTCGACATCGTGAAGGCCGCCATCGACCGCGAAGCGAAGAAGCTCGGCGAGACCGTGGAATATCAGGTCGGCACCATGATCGAGCTGCCGCGCGCCGCCCTCCGCTCCGGCGAGATCGCGGAATCGGCGGAGTTCTTCTCCTACGGCACCAACGACCTGACCCAGACGGCGCTCGGCATCTCCCGCGACGATGCCGGCACCTTCCTCGGCGCCTACACCAAGGCCGGCATCATCCCGGCCGACCCGTTCGTGACGATCGACCGGGAGGGCGTCGGCGAACTGGTGCGGATCTCGGCGGAGCGCGGGCGCGCGACGCGCAAGGGCATCAAGCTCGGGATCTGCGGCGAACATGGCGGCGACCCGGCCTCGATCGCCTTCTGCCAGGAGGTCGGCCTCGACTACGTGTCGTGCTCGCCGTTCCGGGTTCCGATCGCCCGTCTCGCCGCGGCTCAGGCGGCGCTCGGAGACGGCGGCCGACAGGACTGACGTCTGCCGATTTCGGACGCAGGAAGCTTGACCATCAGGCAGTGCACGGCGTGGAATTGTGCAACGCTCCGAGGCTGTTATGCCCGCGCTGGCGACGGCACGATTCCCGCCGTGGAAGCGTTGCAATAAATTTTGTGCGGGGCCGTTGAACCCCTGTCTGGCAGGCACGTTAACTGCTATCGGACCTCCGTACGCGTGCACGCTTGCCGGTGGTTCGGCTAGGACTCGCGGGATCTCTGGCCATGTCTGATCCGACGTCCAACACCGTCCTCATCGATACGCGCGTTCCCGACATCGGGAGGGCCATGCAGAGCGCCTTTCTCTGGGTGCTCGCGAGCCTCGTCACGGCCGTTGCGATCTTCGTGATCACCCTGCTGGTCTGGGCTCAGAACGAGCGCGAGGCCGGCCGCATGATCGTCGGGGCGCAGAAGACCACGGGCTACCTGCCGGTGGTGGCCTCGCAATACGCGACGCTGCACGGTCGGCCGGGCAGCTTCTGACGGCCAGCCTTCGGCCTTAACCTCACCTCAACCATAACCGGCGATATCTGGGTCACGGCCCAAATGATCGCCCGGTCTGCTGAGACCCTGCGCTCGGGCTCTGGATCCTGACGCGGGTAGAGTTGCGTGGCGACGAGGCGGGTTCGAGGCGGGCGTAGACGCCAATCGGGACTGGGCTGGCTCGGCACGGCCGTGGTCCCCTGGGCTGCGGGCGTCGGCCTCCTGATCTCCTTCACCGCGACGGCCGGCACCGACCACAGTTTCGGTGTCCGGCAGAGCCAACTCATCGAACGCATGGCGCGCCTGCCCCGCGGTGCTGCCAGCCTCCTCGCCCATGCCGGAGATTCCGTCACGGGCGTGCTCAGCCCCGGCGCCACGACCTGGACCCCGGACCAGGAGCCGGACGGCTTCGTACCCGTCCCCGATCTCGGGCTCGGCATCGCAGCCGAGGGCGACACCCCCGGCAGCCGCGACGCCGAGGCCTCTGCGCTGGAGAATTCCGACGGCGCCACACCCGCCGTGCCGAAAGCGGTGGCCCTGTCGTCGGTGACGCCGGCCCCGGCCGACGCGGTGCCGATCGAGGTCGCCGCCGCCAGCCTCGCGCTGCCGGGCTTCTCGCCGCGTCTCGACCGCGACATCGCGCCCGCACCGGACGCGCAGGCTCCGGTCGAGGGCGCCGACCACCGCTATGCCGACCTGATCCAGCCGGACGCCATGGATCGCGAGCAGCGCTGCCTCGCCGAAGCCGTGTATTTCGAGGCCCGCAGCGAACCGGAGGACGGGCAGGCCGCCGTGGCGCAGGTCATCCTCAACCGGGTGAAGAGCGGCCTCTACCCGGCCAACGTCTGCGGCGTCGTCTACCAGAACCGGCACCGCTACATGGGCTGCCAGTTCTCCTTCGCCTGCGAGGGCAAGTCCCTGCGCATCACCGATGCCGGCTCCTGGGAATCCGCCACCCGCATCGCCAGCGCGGTCATCGCGGGCCGGACCTATCTCAGCGAGGTCGGCGGCGCGACGCACTACCACGCCAACTACGTCCGGCCGGGCTGGTCGCGCCGGCTCAAGAAGATGGACGTCATCGGCCGTCACATTTTTTATCAGCTCAAGCGCGGGCAGACCTGAGGCCGAGGGCCGCCGATGGCTCACTGATCGGTACTTAACGATGCCACGACCGTAAAATTGCAAAAGACCCAGTAAGGAATACGCAACAGCTCGGCACCTGCGTAGTCCTGTGCATAGGTTAATTTTACCGTCTTCGGCGATAGACCTTGCCGTGACTGCAACTTGACCGCTTCCTGCGCGTCGGAGAACGCGCGCTGAACGCCAGCCGCGCCCGTATCGCGTAGCGTATCAGATCGAGGATGCCGTCATGACCGCGCCGGTCACCCACACAGCCACACTTGTCACGACTCTCGCCGGTGCTCTCGTCGGCGCCACCCTCCTGGCAACACCGGCCGCAGCCGGCGGCTGCTACGGCGCCGAATGCTACCGCCGGGTCGTCACCCCGCCGATCTTCGACACCGTCTCCGAGCAGCGCCTCGTGCGTGCCCCGCGCACCGTCTACCGCACCACGCCGCCGGTCTACGACACGGTGTCGGAGCGCGTGCTGGTCTCGCCGGGCGGCCGCCACTGGCAGACGAGCTACGACGCCTACGGCCAACTCGTCGGCTGCTGGATCACCACGCCGCCGCGCTACGCCGTGAGCAGCCGCCGCGTCCTGGTGCGTCCGGCCGAGGTGATCCCGGAGACGCTGCCGCCGGTCTATGCGAGCTATTCGCGCCGCGTCCTGGTGCAGCCGGCGAGTTCCCAGTGGGTGCCGACCGGCGGCGGTTATGGCGGCGGTTACCGGCAGGCCGGTTTCGGCATCGGCTCGATCCCGGATGCCGTCGGCATCACCGGCGCGTCCTCGGCGGATGTCGGCGTCGGCCTCGGCTTCTCCTCGGGCAGCGTCTACGACGGCTACTGAGCTTTTGACGATGATCTGAAGTCGGCCTCGGAGGTCTCGCGCCTCCGGGGCCGACTTGATTCAGGCCCGGCGCGCCGTACCTCCCATCGCGTCGAAGATGGAGGAGACCGGCATGGCGACGTTCAAGGCCTGGGTGGTCGAGAAGGGCGAGGGCGGCCAAAGCCTCGCTCTCGAGGATTTCGACGAGTCCGGCCTGATGGACGGCGACGTCACCGTGCGGGTCACCCATTCGGGCCTGAACTACAAGGACGGGCTCGCCATGACCGGCCGGATGCCGGTGGTCCGCCGCTTCCCGATGATCCCCGGCATCGATTTCTGCGGCGTCGTCGAGACTTCGGACAACGCCGCCTACAAGGCCGGCGACACCGTGGTACTCACCGGCTGGGGTGTCGGCGAGACGCATCTCGGCGGCTTTGCCGAGCGCGCGCGCGTGAAGGGCGACTGGCTGGTTCCGCTGCCCGACGGGCTGTCGCCGGCCCAGGCCATGGCGATCGGCACCGCCGGCTATACCGCCATGCTGTCGGTGATCGCGCTGGAGAAGCACGGGCTGACGCCGGAATCCGGCCCGGCCGTCGTCACCGGCGCTTCGGGCGGGGTCGGCTCGATCGCCGTCTCGCTGTTGAAGCGCGGGGGCTGGCACGTCATCGCCTCGACCGGGCGTGACGGCGAGGCGGAGTACCTGAAGGCGCTCGGCGCCACGGAGATCGTCGACCGCGCGGACCTCGCCGGCGATCCGAAGCCCCTCGCCAAGGAACGTTGGGCGGCAGGCATCGACGCCGTCGGCTCGAAGACGCTCGCCAACCTGCTCGCGATGACCAAGGGCGGCGGCGCCATTGCGGCCTGCGGCAATGCCGGCGGCATGGACCTGCCGTCGTCGGTCGCGCCGTTCATCCTGCGCGGCGTGTCGCTTCTCGGCATCAACAGCGTGACCACGCCGCAAGGTCCCCGCAGGGAGGCCTGGGCGCGGCTCGCGAAGGAACTCGACCTCGAAGCCTTGTCGTCGATGACCACGACGGTCGGCCTGAAGGACGTCGGCGGCCTCGCCGAAACCATCCTCGCCGGGCAGACGCGCGGGCGCACCGTGGTGGAGATCGGCTGAGCATCGCTCGGCCAAGCGGAACTGCACAGCCTGTCCGCGCATTGCACGTCGCATGAGCATAGCATTCGTTCGCGAAAAAGAAGGTGGCGAAGCGTTCGAGGATCTTCCCGATCGCCCGATCTCCCCGCACACCAACTTCGTCACCAAGGAAGGCCTCGCCCTGATCGAGGCCGAAGTCGCACGGCTGGAGGCGGAGAACGCCGGCCTCGACCACAACGACAAGGCCGAGACGGCCCGCGTCTCGCGCGACCTGCGCTACTGGTCGTCGCGTAAGAACTCGGCGCAGGTCATCGAGCGGGTCGAGGGCGACACCGTGCATTTCGGCTCGACCGTGACGGTGGTGCGCGAAGACGACGAGACGCAGACCTTCCACATCGTCGGCGAGGACGAGGCCGATCCGGCCAAGGGCTCGATCTCCTACGTCGCCCCGCTCGCCCGAGCGATCACCGGCAAGAATGTCGGCGATACCGTCGAGGTGAACGGGCAGGAAGTCGAGATCACCAAGGTCTCGGCGTAGAGCAGGCTGCGAAAAAGTGGCAACGGTTTTTCGCGCGAAGCCTGCTCTCAACTTTGGAATCGATCACGTTTTCTGATGCGCCGCGCGTCCCTCGAAAGCGGGACGCAGCGGCGCAATCGCGTCGGCCATGAAGTCCATGAAGGCGCGGACACGGACGGCGTGGCGCAGGTCCGGATGGGTCAGGAGCCACAGGTCCGAGGCGATATCGGGCTCGAGTTCGCCGAGTCGCCGGAGATCCGGGGCGGCATCGCCGATGTAGCAGGGAAGCAGTCCGATCCCGATTCCGGCCTGAATCGCCTCTCGAAGGCCGGTCACAGCGTTCACCTGCAACGCGATCCTGTTGGAGCCGGCGCGCATCCGCAGGAAACGCGCGAACCGCCCATCCGCGACGTGCGGTCCGGGCGTCACCCAACGCCTCGCGTACGATTCGTCATCGAGGCGGTCGTGCCGCCCGTAGATCGCCCAGGCGATACCCGACAGGCGTCGGCCAAAGAGATTGGCCGGCGGGTTGTTGCTCGCCCGTATCGCCACGTCGGCATCCCGTTGCGACAGGTTGAGCGGCTCCTCGGACATGACGACGTCGAGCTGGACGTCCGGGTAGGAGTCCCGAAACCGTGCGAGGAGCGGCATCAGCAGATCGGTCACGAAGCCGACCGGCGCGGTGATGCGGAGTTCGCCCGACGGCGTCAGCGTCCGGCCCAGGACTTCCCGGCCGAAGCGCGCGACATCCGTCTCCATCCGACCGGCCGCCTCGACCATGGCGAGGCCGGCCGGGGTCGGCACGTAGCCGGAGCGCGAGCGCTCGAACAGGCGCGCGTCGAGCGATGTCTCGATGCCGGACAGCCGGCGAAAGGCCGTCGAGTGGTTGATGCCGAGATGCGATGCGGCATGGGTCAGGCCGCCGCGGTCGGCGATGGCTTTGACGAGCCGAAAGTCGTCCCAGGCGAGGGTCATGCGGCGAGCAGCACTACTTGATTTGCATCCATGCAAAGACGTTCTTGCAGATCAGGGCATTTTCGCAATCGCCGCGAAGGCCGATGTGTCCGGCACTGGAGGCGCACCGCACATCGCGGGCGCTCGAGTCGGTTCGAAACACGACAGGAGATCGCGCGATGGCGAAGGTGCTGGTGCTCTATTATTCGTCCTGGGGCCACGTGGAGCAGCTGGCGAACGCCGCCGCCGAAGGTGCCCGCGAGGCCGGTGCCGAGGTCACGGTCAAACGCGTGCCCGAACTGGTGCCCGACGCCGTCGCCGAGCAGTTCCACTACAAGCGCGACCAGCCTGCTCAGATCGCGCAGCCGGACGAACTCGCCGATTACGACGCGATCATCTTCGGCACGCCGACCCGCTACGGCAACATGGCCGCCCAGATGAAGAACTTCATCGACCAGACCGGCGGGCTGTGGGCCAAGGGCGCTCTCGTCGGCAAGGTCGGGTCAGCCTTCACCTCCACGGCCTCGCAGCATGGCGGCCAGGAGACGACGCTGACGAGCTTTCACACCGTCCTGCTCCACCACGGCATGATCATCGTCGGCCTGCCCTACGCCTTCCAGGGTCAGATGGGCGTCGACGCGGTGAAGGGCGGCTCGCCCTATGGCGCCACGACGATCGCGGACGGCGACGGAAGCCGCCAGCCGAGCCCGGCCGAACTCGACGGCGCCCGCTTCCAGGGCAAGCATGTCGCCAGCATCGCCGCGAAGCTCGTAGCGTAGCTAGACATAAGCCGCGATCCTGCCGATCGCGGCTTATGTTAAACCCTTGTCGTAACGCGAGTTCTTCACGCGAACCGCAAACACTTCGCTTGAAATCGCTTCGGACAAGAAAAAAGGCTCGCATTGCTGCGAGCCTGGGAAGGAAAAAGGCCATTGGGGGCTGAACTGGCCTTCGTGATTGGACAACGGCCTTACCGACACTCGGTTCCGAAGAAAGTTGGAAAAAGTTCAGCGGGGCGCGGCGGCCCGGTTCAGGCGGTCGTTGATCGCCTCGCCGAGCCCGTCCGCCGGGATCGCGACGACGGCGATCGTGCCGGCGCCGGACGCGTCGAGTCGGCGCAGTGCTTCGAACAGGCGGGAGGCCGCCTCGGTCGCATCGCCGCGCTCGCTCAGGGTTTCGACGACGCCGGCCTCGTCGAGTCCGGCCGGCCGGAACGACCCGAACAGCAGAACGGCCTCGCCGGGCGCAATCCGCTCGACGTCGAGGCGGACGGCGGCCCGCGGCGCGTAATGCGACGCGAGCAGGCCCGGACCGATCGGGCGGCTGTCGTCGCCTGAGCCCACCGCCGGATCGATACCGAGAACCCGCCGCAGTTCGGCGCGGGTGATCCCACCCGGCCGGAGCAGGCGCGGCGGGCCACCGAGGCAGGCCACCACCGTCGATTCGATACCGACAGAGCAAGTGCCACCGTCGAGCACCGCCGCGATACGCCCGTCGAGATCGGCCAGCACATGCGCGACCGAGGTCGGGCTGACCCGGCCGGAGCGATTGGCCGACGGCGCCGCGATCGGCCGGCCGACGCGGGCCAGGATCTCTCGCGCCAGCGCATGGCCCGGCACCCGCAAGGCCACGCTCGGCAGGCCGGCGCGGGCGAGATCGCAGACCGATCCGCCGGGCGCGGCCGGCACCACCAGTGTCAGCGGTCCCGGCCAAAAGGCCTTTGCCAGCGCCGCCGCGGTCTCATCGAAAATGCCCTCGTGGCGGGCAGCGGCCTCGTCGGGCAGATGGGCGATCAGGGGGT
>NZ_VRVE01000042.1:0-34233 GCF_008040035.1 Methylobacterium sp. WL9 | reverse complement strand
CTGATGTTCCCGGAGGGGACACGCGGGGAGATCGCGGCGCCGGTGCAGTTCAAGCGCGGCACCACCACCGGCGCCGCCGCCCGCTCCACCACCTGCGCCACCGCCTTGCGCAAAGGCCGTCGTCGCCCCGACCACAACCAGGGCAGCCGTCATCGTGCTCCGAAAGAGCTTGTTCATGGCGTCGTTTCCCGTCTGTTGGTTTGCCCGGCAGCCCTCGCGGCGCCGTGTCCAGGCCCGCAACGAGGACATCCGCGAAACCGTTCCGTGACTTTCGGCAAACGGTCTTCGCGGCCTTCTCTACAGTCGCGCTTCCGCCTCACCTGTCGTGCGGCCGGGATATTAGGCGATCGCCCGCCTGCGACTCAATAATTCCGCCAGAGCCCGGGTGTGGCGAGTTCGAGGGCGTGCCCGTCCGGATCCCGGAAGTAGAGGCTCGTGCCGCCCTTCGGCCATGCGACGCGGCTTTCGACGGCGACGTCGTGCGCCGCGAGCCGGGCGATCCAGGCGTCGAGGGTCTCCGCCGCGACGGCGAACGCCATGTGGAGCGGGCCGGCGCCGTCATGCGGCGGCACCACGCCGCCGGGCAGGGTCACCGGCTCCAGCGTGCTGCCGCGCCGGAACAGGAGCAGCACGCTGGAGCCGACCGGATAGGCGACGAGGCGCGCATCCTCGACCATCGGCACCAGCCCCATCACGCCTTCGTAGAACCGGCGGGCGCGGTCCATGTCGCCGACGTAGAGCGCGGTTTCGAGGATGCCGCCGAGGGGCGGGGCGGTATCGTCCGGCATGCGCGGTCTCCGGTCCGGTCGTCACGACATCGGTGCCTGCCGGGATAGGGCCCAGGATAGGGCAATGCCGCGGGCCGGCCATGGCGGCGGCGACCGGCCCGCCCTGCTGCATTCGAGATGCGGACAGCCTCCGTCGAGGGCTTGTGCCGCCATCGCCTTTGCGCGACCGTCCCCGCAGACCAGCGCCGACCGGCGGCCACGGCTTCGGACGGCGCTCAGAGCGGCAATCGGCGCAAAGTCCGGTGCCACGGGAGGTACCATGACCGACGCCCTCGCGATCGCCCCCGCGGCGCCCGACGATCCGGCCGACCGCCGCCGCCGCATCCTGGCGATCGTCGGCTCCTCCTCGGGCAACCTCGTCGAGTGGTACGACTTCTACTGCTACGCCTTCTTCGCGCTCTATTTCGCGCCGGTGTTCTTCCCCTCCGGCGACAGCACCAGCCAGCTGCTGCAGACGGCGGGCATCTTCGCGGTCGGGTTCTTCATGCGGCCCGTCGGCGGCTGGCTGTTCGGCCGCATCGCCGACCGGCTCGGACGCAAGACCTCGATGATGATCTCGGTGCTGATGATGTGCGCCGGCTCGCTGCTGATCGCGGTGCTGCCGACCTACGAGACCGTCGGCACGCTCGCCCCGGTCTTCCTGCTGCTCGCGCGGATGATCCAGGGGCTCTCGGTCGGCGGCGAGTACGGCACCAGCGCCACCTACATGAGCGAGGTCGCGACCAAGGGGCAGCGCGGCTTCTACGCCTCGTTCCAGTACGTCACCCTGATCGGCGGACAGCTCCTCGCCTCGCTGGTGCTGGTCACGCTGCAGACGGTGATGACCAAGGAGCAGCTCCAGGGCGGCGGCTGGCGCATCCCGTTCGTGATCGGCGCGCTCGCCGCCGTGGTGGCGCTGTTCCTGCGCCGCTCGCTCGCCGAGACGGCGACGCAGGACAACCTCGACTCCAAGGATTCCGGCACCTTCGCCGCCCTGTTCAAGCATTGGCGCGCGTTCTGCGTGGTGCTGGCCTACACGGCCGGCGGATCCTTGAGCTTCTATACGTTCACGACCTACATGCAGAAGTATCTCGTCAACACCGCGCACATGCCGACGGTGCTGGCCTCGCGCACGATGACGGTGGCGCTGTTCACCTACATGATCATCCAGCCCTTCTTCGGCTGGCTCTCCGACCGGATCGGCCGCAAGACCAACATGCTGCTCTTTTCCGGCCTGACCATGCTGCTCGTGGTGCCGCTGATGACGGCGATCGGCGGCACCACCGATCCGGTCGTCGCCTTCGGGCTGATCATGACGGGGATGATCGCGATCAGCTTCTACACGGGCATCAGCGGCATCGTGAAAGCCGAGCTGTTCCCCACCCACGTCCGGGCGCTCGGCGTCGGCCTCTCCTACGCCATCGCCAACTCGCTGTTCGGCGGCACCGCGGAATACGTGGCGCTGTGGTTCAAGAACGAGGGCATGGAGAGCACCTTCCCCTGGTACGTCGCATTCATGCTCGCGATCTCCTTCGCCGCCTCGCTGATCATGCCGAACCCCAAGCGCCACGGCTATCTCGACGGCGACGGCACCGTCGAGGAGGCGCTAACACGCAAGACGCGGCTGGTCGCGGCCTAGGGAACGAACCCCGCCGCGAGCAGCACGCGGCCTGCAAAGATCGCGCGTCCGGGAGCGCGCCGACAGCCGTCAGCCGAGGCCGAGCATCCCCCGCGCCTCGGCACAGGTCGCCGGCCGCGCCCCATGCCGCGCGCAGATCTCCACCGCCACCCGCACCAGGTCGGCGTTGCCGTCCGCGAGCCGGGACTTGGAGAGCCGGATGTTGTCCTCGAGCCCGGTGCGCACCCCGTCCGCGCCGCGCGCCAGCGCCCAGCCCATCACCGCGCTCTGGTGGCGGCCGATGCCGGCGGCCGTCCAGGTCGCCTCCGGCAGGATGCGCCGCGTCTCGGCGAGCAGGATGTCGAGCAGCCGTTCCTCGGCCGGCAGCGCGTTCTTGACGCCCATCACGAACTGCACGTGCGGACGCGCATCGATCAACCCCGCCTCGACGAGCCGGCGCGCCCCGTGGAGATGCGACAGGTCGAAGATCTCGATCTCGGGCCGCACGCCCTGCGCTTTCATGCTCTCGGCCAACTCCGTGACCAGCGCCGCCGGGTTCTCGTAGACGATCGTCGGAAAGTTCACCGAGCCGGTGGAGAGCGAGGCCATGTCCGGCCGGTGCCGCAGCGACAGCCCCCGCGTCGCCGGATCGCGCCCGCGCCCGCCGGTGGAAAACTGCACGATCATCCCCGGACAGTGTTTTCGCACGCCCTCCTGCACCGCCGCGAAAAGAGCGGGGTCGGAGGAGGGCGTCTCGTCCGGGTTGCGGACATGGATATGCACCAGCGACGCCCCGGCCGCGTAGGCGTCCCGCGCCGACGCGACCTGCTCCGCCGGCGTCACCGGAAGCGTCGGATTGTCGGATGTCCGCGGCACCGATCCGGTGATCGCGACGGCGACGACGACGGGTCTCATGGGTGGCTCCTTGCGAGCCTGATCTAACGCTGGATGCCTGATCGGAAAGTACGATATAAGATGGCGGCAGTGCCGCTGCTTCTGCTGATCAGAGCTGATTTTTCTCGGACAATCTCGTAAGCATATTTCGATGTCCGGAGTTTACCGATTGCAGTCTTTAGATTTCTAAGGAGCAACCCCAAAAAACGAGCCTAATTTCACTCGAAAAATTTTAAATTGGAGCAAAAATACCATCGGAACGAATTAAATCTACAGATCCACGACCGAATTAAAATACAATTGCCTCTTAGGCACGTTGAAGGAATTGCGTCATCGGTCCCATTCCAACAATATCCGCCCCACAGTTCGCAACCGCCTTCGCTCTGAGGCCTAATCTAATATCATGGTTTCTTGGCGCGGGCGCATCGGCCGCCTCGGGAATTCCTACCGGCTACGCAATGATCCGGGAGTTTAAAGCGCAGATTTTCTGTCGCGAGAACAATCTTTCAAAGCGGGAAATCGATACCGCCGATCCAATTTGGATTGATAGGATTGATGCCTTCTTTCGGCGAACGTCGCTGCTTCCGTCCGATGGCGACCCGACCGAGTATGCTGCCGCATTCGAATCGGTGTACCCGCAGCCGAGGCATCGTCGGCAGTACATCGATGATGCAATCTCCAAGGGTACGCCCTGCTTCGGGCATAAGGTTCTTGGAAGTCTGATCGCGGCCAGGAAAGTCGATTGTGTTTTCACGACCAATTTCGACCCGCTGGTCGAGGATTCGGCGCTTTCGGCAAGTATGATCTTGCCTGTTTCGGACCGAGTTCGTCCGACCGTTGCGGCGATCGACTCTGCTGAACGCGCGATGCGTTGCCTGAACGAGTCGGACTGGCCGTTGGTCGCGAAACTCCATGGAGATTATCAGTCGATCGCCATCAAGAACACGGGGCCGGAGCTGGAGGAGCAGGACGCGCGTATGCGGCACGTGCTGGTGGAAGCCGGCAAGCGTTTCGGGATGATCTTTGTGGGTTATAGTGGGCGAGACGCATCGATTTTAGAGGCATTGGCTACGATTCTCGACAATCCATCGCCGTTCCCGAACGGCCTGTACTGGGTCACCTCCTCCGTCTCGCGGCTGCTGCCAGCAGTGACGGAATTCCTCAACCGGGCGCAGCTTGCTGGCGTCGATGTGGCGATCATTGAATGTGCAACCTTCGATGAACTAGCTGCCGACACCATCAAGACAATTGACTTACCGGTAATGTTGTTCGATCGGGTAATGCTTGGCCGCCCCACGCCTCGGCTAGTGCCAGTGCAACTTCCGACCGCCGAAGCACGGCCTTTCCCCGTTTTGCGCTATTCAGCCCTTCTCATCGAAAAGATGCCTTGCAGCGCTAGGCGCGTAACACTTGCTAAACCCACGACATCTCCCGCCGTCAGGGAGTTGCTAAAGGAGAAGAACCGTAGGGCGACCGTCGCGGCGAACGGACGGGAGCTAGCTGTCTTCGGCCGAGATCAAGATATTCTGAGCGCTCTCGCACCGCTTGGCCCGACGGTAGCAGGCGAGATCAAACTTGATCCGGTCGCCGACAGCTGGGCGCTGGGACTACTCTACGACGCGCTGGTAAGAAGTTTGGCGAGACATCGCCCACTCATTCCCATGTACAAGCGCGCCGGCCATTCGGTCGTCGTTGCGGCGCCGCGCAACGGGGAAGATCCAGAACGAACTCGCCGGAACGAGCAGGTGTTGACGACACTGCGAGATGCTTACGGATGTGCACTGTCCGGGACCATTCCCAGGCTCGGATTTCCATTCCAGGAAGGCGTTTTCCTGAAGCTAGACCAATTCGACGGCCGCTGGTGGTGCGGCTTCGAACCGTACACCTTCGTGCACATCCCAAGGCCGAGTTTTTCTCAAAAGAGCAATTCGGACGAGTCGGACACAGCCGATTTGGGTCCGATGGCCGCTCGCGTGGATCGCGGGGGCGACCCGGCAGGCGACTGGCGCCGGGAGCGGTGGGCGCAGCGCTACAACAGGAATTGGGCGGCCATCATCAATGCCTGGGCTCAGCTTCTGACAACCACCGGGGGTGGGGCAAGGCGGGCTTTCGGGCTGGAAGATGGCTCGGGGATCGATGCGGTGTTCGAGATCTCGCCGGTCACCGGTTGGAGCCGCCCGGGCCATCACCATGCCTATTTCGACAGGAGCAAGTGATGAGCAGCCCAGCTCTGGTAACGAAGCTCCCACCGTTCACGTTGCTAGATGAGCCCCTTCTGACATTCTCGCCCTCCGATCCAAAGCAAGTAGATGTCCACCCGCTCAGGGGGCTTGCGAATTTTGGACCTTATTCGAAAGGATCATTCGGCGGATACACGTCGCGCGTACGAATCGCGACGGTGGGCCCGGAGAGCGCTTTCAGGCGTCGCGGCGAACTGATGCTGTCGCTGCGCAATTCACATCGCCCTTCCGATCGGTCAGAATATGTGCCGGAGTATCCCGGCTTCGAAACACTATTCCATGTTGCGCTTCAGCCCGCGCCGCGTGACGCGCACATCAAATGGCCCGAGCATCTGCACCAGCTTCCTGGCGACGGCGAGCCGCAAGCCCGGCTTTTTCTGGCGATGGAAGCAGCGCTCCGACGGCTCGACACGGTACGGAACGACTTTGACGTCGTGCTCGTCCATTTCCCTGACAGTTGGAACTCAGCTACGCGGGGCAAGTTCTTCGACGCACACGATGCGCTTAAAGCCCTAGGCGCAAAATACAACATTCCGACTCAGGTCCTCAATGATCGGGCATTCACCTTCACACACAAGGCATCGCTCGCGTGGCGGCTGGCGACCGCTCTGTATGTGAAGGCCGCCGGCACGCCGTGGAAACTGGCACCGCTGAAGGGTGTGCCGGCGGATACGGCCTACATCGGGCTTGCTTATGCGCTGCGGGGCGATCAGCGGGATGCACACTATGTTACGTGCTGCTCGCAGGTTTTTGACGTAGATGGCGGCGGCATGCAGTTCGTTGCGTTCGAGGCGCGCGATCCAGTCGCCGACATCGCGGAGGCCCGCAGAAATCCCTTTCTGAACCGCGACGACATGCGTTCGGTACTTGCCCGTAGTCTGGAACTCTACCAAGGACGCAATGGCGGCAACCTGCCTAAGCGGATCGTTATCCATAAGACTACCGCCTTTAAAGACGGCGAGATTGAAGGAGCGTTCGATGCCTTAGCCGGCGTCCCAGAAATCGAGTGCATTGAAGTCAGTTTGGCGTCCTGCTGGCGCGGCATCTGGCTGATCAAGTCGCGCCAGCCAAAGCCTCCTACGCGCCCATCGGGCTATCCTGTGCCTCGAGGAACGATGGTGGTGCGATCGGGCAATTCGGCGCTCGTCTGGGTGGCAGGCAATGCTCCTGAAGTCTCAACCACAGGCGATTACTATCAAGGCAAGAAAAGCATACCTAGGCCACTACAGCTAATACGGCATACAGGTAGCGGCCCTCTCGAACTCACTGCGCATGAGGCGCTTGCACTTACCAAGATGGATTGGAATAATGACGCTCTCTACGATCCCGTGCCAGTAAGTATTCGTTATTCCCAGAAATTGGCTCGGACGATCGCGAACGTTCCGGACTTGCCGAGAAACGTCTATCCGTATCGCCTTTTTATGTAGAAACGATCTCAGCATGATCGATGCCCCCTCCGATCATAACGACGCCGCGATGCAGATGAAGGCGAAGGCCGGGAGTCGAGGCGCCAGCGCTTAGAGCCGTTCCCCTTCGGATTGAGTCGGGGGTGGCGGTGACGGGCCCGTTCTGATTCGATGGGGCGCTTTCGCAGGAGAGCGCCATGCCGTCAGCTCTGTCGGTCGATCTGCGGGAGCGTGTCATCGAAGCGATCGAAGCCGGGTCCTCGCGGCGGCAGGCGGCCGAGCGCTTCGGTGTTGGGAAGGCCAGCGCGATCCGGTGGCACGCGCGCTTCCGGGACGCGGGTGAGATCGCGCCCAAGCCCGCGGGCGGCGACCGGTCCCCGCCCGCCATCGAGGCTCATGCCGAAACGATCCTGGAGATCTGCCGTGCCCATCCGCAGATCTTCCTGCGGGAACTGCGCGATACCCTGGCCGAGCAGGGTGTCCGAACCAGCACGAGTGGCTTGTGGCGGTTCTTCGGTCGCCACGGCATGACCCGTAAAAAGGGGCTCTTCACGCAGACGAGCAGCAGCGCGAGGACGTAAGTGCGGCCCGAAGCGCGTGGTTCGAGGGGCAACTCGATCTCGACCCGAACACCCTCGTCTTCATCGACGAGACGGCCGCCGCCACCAACATGGTTCGGCCCTATGGCCGGTCTCAACGCGGCGAGCGCTGCCGCATCTCCGCTCCGCACGGGCACTACAAGACCACTACCGTCACCGCCGCTTTACGCACGAGCGGCCTCGTCGCCACCACCTTGTTCGACGGAGCGACGAACGGCGAGCGCTTCCTGGCTTACGTCACCGATACCCTGGTCCCGGTGCTGAAGCGCGGCGACACGGTCATCCTCGACAACCTGAGCGTCCACAAGGTGGCCGGCGTGCGGACGGCCATCGCGGCGGCCGGCGCTCGCCTGCTCTACCTCCCGGCCTACAGCCCGGACTTCAACCCGATCGAGAAAGCCTTCGCCAAGCTGAAAGCGCTCCTGCGAACGGCTGCGGCGCGCACCGTTCCAGACCTTTGGGTCGCAATCCGAAACGCCTTCGCCGCTTTCAAACCCGACGAATGCCGAAACTATGTCGCCGCTGCTGGATACGATGCCTTCAACCCAACATAACCGGGAACGGCTCTAGGTCGGATGAACGGAGGCTGATTTTCAGCATCGGTAGTAAGCGTCCGGAACGGCAGACTTGGACGCGAAGCAGCCATCGCCTGAACATCCGCAATAGATCACAGATTGTCTCTGAGAACGGCGACCAAGCTTCCAACGGCCCCCTACCCCAACGCCGCCACCACCGCCTTCCCACATTCCTCCGTCCCGGCAATCCCGCCAAGATCCCGCGTCCGCAGCGTCCGCTCGCTCAGCACGCGTTCGATCGCCGAAACGATCTCGGCGGCGGCTTCGGTCTCGCCGAGGTGTTCGAGCATCATCGCGCCGGACCAGATCTGGCCGATCGGGTTGGCCAGCCCCAGGCCGGCGATGTCCGGGGCCGAGCCGTGGACCGGCTCGAACACCGAGGGGTGCGCGCGCTCCGGATTGATGTTGCCGGAGGGCGCGATGCCGATGGTGCCGGTGCAGGCGGGGCCGAGGTCGGACAAGATATCGCCGAAGAGGTTGGAGGCGACGACGACGTCGAAGCGGTCCGGGTTCAGCACGAAATGCGCGGTGAGGATGTCGATGTGGTACTGGTCCCAGGCCACGTCGGGATAATCGGCCGCGACGGCGCGGACGCGCTCGTCCCAGAACGGCATCGTGATCGAGATGCCGTTCGACTTGGTGGCCGAGGTCAGGTGCTTCTTCGGCCGCGACTGCGCGAGGTCGAAGGCGAAGCGCAGGATGCGGTCGGTGCCGTGGCGCGTCATCACGGTCTCCTGGATCGCGAATTCGCGCGCGGTGCCGGCGAACATGCGGCCGCCGGCATTCGAGTACTCGCCCTCGGTGTTTTCGCGCACCACCCAGAAATCGATGTCGCCGGGCTCGCGGCCGGCGAGCGGGCTCTTGACGCCCGGCATCAGGCGGACGGGGCGCAGGTTGGCGTATTGGTCGAATTCGCGCCGGAACTGGATCAGCGAGCCCCAGAGCGAGATGTGGTCGGGCACGCGCTCCGGCATGCCGACGGCGCCGAAGAAGATGGCGTCGTGGCCCGCGATCCGCGGCTTCCAGTCCTCCGGCATCATGCGGCCGTGGGCCTCGTAATAGTCGCAGGAGGCGAAATCGAACCAGTCCTGCCGGAGCGTGAAGCCGTGGCGCCGGGCGGCGGCCTCCAGCACGCGCACGCCCTCGGGCACGACCTCCTTGCCGATGCCGTCTCCGGGGATCACCGCGATGCGGTAGCTGCGTGCCGATCCGGCCATCGTTTCGCTCTCTGCTGGCGGGCGCCCTCCCTGCGGGAAGTGCCGCGCGCCGGCCCGAGGTCAAGACGTCTCGCCGACCACGGCCTGGCGCTGGCGGTCGAGTTCCTCGCTGTAGCGGCGCAGGGTGTGGCTTTCGGTGAGGAGGCCGATCACGGCCAGGCTGTCCGGCCCGTCGACCACGGCGAGGGCCTCGCTCTCGGTGCGGTCGAACGCGGCCATGGCCTCCTTGGCGTTCATCCCGGCAAACAACATGGCCGTGCCATGTCTAGCCACGTCAGCGAGGCGGGCCGGCTCTCCGGGGCGCCCGCCGGCCTGGGCGTGGGCCTCCGGCACGAGCACGATTCCGGCATAGCGGTCGCGCGCATCCGTCACCACCACCAGAGAGGGCGAGCCGAGCGGGTGCTCGCGCAGGAAGACCGCCAGCGGCGTGTCGAGGGGCACGGTGCGCACGTCCTTGCGCATCAGGCGGCCGACGGTGAGGCTGCGGATCCAGCCGATGTCGTGGGCGCTGCGGATGCTCTCGCCGCGGAGGTGGAAGCGCCAGGTCGCGAAGGAATATCCGAAGGTTTTCCGGACGGTAAGCGAGGCGGCGATCACGGCGGCGAGCACGAGGCCGGCCAGGGGGAAGCTGCCGGTCATCTCGAGCGCGAGGAAGGTCATCGTCAGCGGGCCGCCGACGATGGCGACCGCCAGCGCCGCCATCCCGACGATCGCGTAGGCTGTCGCCGTCATGGTGATGGCGTCGATGCCGGGCGCCAGCAGGTAGAACAGCTTGCCGGCGAGCACTCCGAGGAAGAGCGAGGCGAAGAACAGCCCGCCGCGGAAGCCCGCGCCGATCGAGATCGCCGACGCCGCCGCCTTGGCCGCGAGCAAGCCCGTCAACGCCCCCACGCCGAGGCTCGCCGCCGACTCGGACAGGTGGAAATGCAGGGCGCCGTGACCGCCCGAGAGCACCTGGGGCGTCGTGGCGAGCGCAAGCCCGCCGACGCAGAGGCCGCCGAGCAGCGGCCGCAGCGCAGCGGGGATGCCGGTCCGGCGGAACCCGCGCTCGACCAGGGTGACGCCGCGCATGATGGCCACGCCGAGTCCGGCGCAGACGAATCCGAGGGCGAGGCATGCCAGCGTGTCCGCCACCGCGATACCGCCCTGCATGCTGACCGCCAGCCCCCGCACATCGACGAACGCCGCCTGCGCGACCAGCGACCGGGCGACGAGGCTGCCGCAGAACGCGGCGGCCACCACCGGGGCGAGGGTCGCGATGGTGTAGGTGCCGATGATCAGCTCGTAGGCGTAGAAGGCGCCGGTCAGCGGCGAGCCGAAGGCGGCTCCGATCGCGGCCGCGGAGCCGCATCCCACCAAGGTCCGCAGATCCGAGCGGCGCAGGCCGAAGGCGATGCCGGCCCGCGAGGCGAGGCCGCCGGCAATCTGCGTATAGCCGGCCTCGAGCCCGACCGAGGCGCCGCAGCCGTTCGAGATCACGTTCTGGACGGCGACGGTGACGGAGTCGCGCAGCGACATCCGCCCTCCATGCAGCGCATTGGCCTCGATCGGATCGATCATCGCCCTCCGAGGCTGCCCGCCGCGGCGCCGCGCCATGGCCAGCCCCAGGAGGCCCAGAAGCGCCCCGCCGAGGGCCGGCCCCGCCAGGGCGAGCTCCGTCGGCAGTTCGGTCATGGCACTGAGCCGGGCGCCGTGCGGGAGATGGTAGAGCGCCTCCCGCAGCAGCTGCGTCACGACGCCCATCGCCACGACCGCGAAACCGCCGACGCAGCCGATGACGGCAGCGAGTACGACGAGCCCCGCCTCACTGCCGCGCACGAGGGCGCGCAAGCGTTCCGGAACCCGGATCAAACCACGCGCAGCGCCGAGAGTGGGCGACTTCATCGACGGGCTGTCCCCGTTCCACGTCCGGGCCGCGCGAGCGGCGATGGAAACGGCCTACCGGGAGGAGCACAGCTGTCAACGCGGGAATCGGAGGCAGCTTCGATGCCGTCATCCGCCCGCTTGAAAAGCGCCAGCGTGCACGATACACGCTGCCGCAGTGCCGCCGTAGCTCAGTTGGTTAGAGCGCTTGATTGTGGATCAAGAGGTCCCCCGTTCGAGCCGGGGCGGTGGTACCATCGGTTTTTCGTGACGATGCAAGGGGTTGGCGCTGCGCCGGCCCCTTTTGCATTGGCAGGTGGCTTACTGAAAAGGTGCCCTAGTAAGCCGATAGTAAGCCCACTGGGTTTGATCGATGCGGGCTAGTGGTGGAAATCTGACGCTTGGTAACCGCCCCGAACGTCCGGACCGGTTGGTGGGCAGACCTACGGACAAGGAGCTTCCGGGCTTCGGAGATCGCGGTTATGCGCGTCGCCATGCTGATCCGCATTTCCCGTCCCGAACATGCCCCCGCCATCTGGTCGATCATTGAGCCGGTTATCCGTGCTGGTGAGACCTACACGCTCGACCGGGACATGACGGAAGAGCAGGCGCTCGCTTACTGGATGGGTCCGGACAAGGAGACCTTTGTCGCTGAGGAGGACGGGATCACCCTCGGAACCTACTACATGCGACCGAACCAAGCAGGCGGTGGTCGTCATGTCTGCAACTGCGGCTTCATGGTCAGCGCCGATGCCACCGGACGCGGCATCGCAGGGCTTATGGGCGAGCACGGCCTGGCTCACGCTCGATCTCGTGGATACCGGGGCATGCAGTTCAACTCCGTGGTGAGCACCAACGAGCGGGCAGTTCGGCTTTGGCAGAAGCTTGGGTTCGCGATAGTGGGTCGATTACCTCTCGCCTTCCACCATCCCGCCAACGGCGATGTCGATGCCTTGGTGATGTTCCAGGCGCTTTAACAACCTGCCGACAGAGCATGCCGACAGGTCAAAGGCACACCTGAGGCACGGGTACCATCCGTCAGATTTCGACCACTAGGTCATAGACGTCGCTGATGATTCGCTCCAGAGCGCCCACCAAATACTAATTCACCGCCTCCGGCTTTTCAGTTTCGATACCGTTCTCAGTAACCTACTACGGTGCAATACGAAGGTCACTCAAACCGGTTATCACGTTGCATGGCTTCGGCCAGTTCGCGTCGACGCTCAATCTCGACACTGGCGATCAATGCCACTCGCGCGCGTTCCATTGGTTCCGCAAGTACTGGCAATGTATCAATGTTGAGCTGGTTCAGAAGAATTAGGCGAGATTCGATAGCTGTTGCCCGCGATCCACTCCAAGCTCGTGGGCGGAGGCGATCAACGATCTCCTTGAAAACGTCACCAGCATCCGGGGCTTCAAAAAGCAGGCGACGCGTAAGGCTCGACCATTCGAGCGGAGCGTGCTCGTCGGACCGCGTGAACAACGAAGCAAAGCTGGCTGCAAGAGGCTAACGCACGGAAGGCTCCCGGCCGCACCATGCCAGGACAACATCGTCAGGCGTTTCGCTCAGTGGAGCCTTGCCGGCACGTGGTAGCTCACCCAAGAACTCTGCACTTCGCCGACGCGAGATTTCGTCTCCTGCAAAGAGCGTGTCGAGCATCTCAGTGGGATGGACCTCGAACAAAGCCTGTACGAGGTCGTCATAATCGTACCGATGAATCTCATAGCGAGAGATCGCCGACGCAAGCGAGCGACCTAGAGCCTGGACGATAGAGCGCCCCCCTTCGCCTACGAGCGCTATGCGCGCCAACAGGGCGAGGTCGTAGTCCTCCCGCGATAGGTTCTCGGTCGCGCGCGAAAATCGGATGCCCGTGAGCAGCATACGACCGGTCTCAATGAGATCATCACCGATGACCCGCTCAGCGCTTCTATCTCCAAAATATCTCATGACGAGGACGCGTCGTGCGACCGCGTGACCCCCTTCGATTTCGGCGATCCTACAAAGCAAGCGTTTCAGTTCGGGTTCCGCGATGGCGTCGACAACGCTGCCGTATGCGAGACCAAAATATCGCTCAACCGGTGCCATGCCGCTGTCGAGGGAGCGATGCAGCCGGGCCAGCGCTTCAGTATCCAGGAGAGTACCGATTTGCAGAGTTGGCAACCAAGGTCCGAGAACCGGATCTTCGAGCGCCTCATCAAGTATCTCGCGGGCAAGCGAAGCATCATTTTTTTGAACTCCACTGAGAAAACCGCATAAGATTGAGATGCCCGGTTCCGACGTAGCAGCCGTCCGCGTAACCAGGGTTGTCCATAGGGCTCGTGGTGTCTGAGTAGCCTGCGCCAGATGTTCACCAAAGCGCCCTGCTTTTGGGCTGCGACTGGCAACCAATTCGGGCAACAACGACTGCCAAGCGGTTGCGTCGGCTGCCACCTCCTCCGCCAAGCGCGCGATGATTGCGGATTCTCGATCTATCGCCCGTGTTAGTCCGCTCTCAATGTCATCTAGGTCGTCTATATCATCGTAGATGCCGCCCTCTTTTAAAACAACGCTGCGAACCATTTCGGTCGTATTCCTTGGGCGGAGGAAGTCCTCCAGAGCGCCGAGATCTGCCAGCGAATTTGGGACGAGGGTCTTGCCATTGAGCATGCGCGTCTCGCGCAAGGCTGCCCACCCTTCTGGCCAGAACCCACGGGCTTCGACTACAGAGTGTGCGAGGCGTGTTAGCGTGTCGATTTGGCCGCCCCATACCATTAAGCCGCGAAATGCTCGTACAATCACGGTGCGCACGTCGTTACCAACAGAAGAATCCAATGTTATAAATGGCTCTGTAAATTGGAGACATCTAGTAAACCAGTCTTGTAACTCCTGCTCGGTGTGAGGATAGAGGCCGTAGCCACGAGATCGCGCACTGAATTCGAATTCGTAGGAAGATGAGAAAAAATCTGTCTTTAGAGTGGCAGCAAGCAGCTTAATACCTAAGCGCTGTTCACTTTGATTTGCAGATCGGAATAACCCGTCAATAACCTTTAAACTCAGGGTCGCATTTGCGAAATTCGCTCCGCTATCCTCCTGCATACGACGCGGTCCGATCGGCCTGCCGCAAGCAACCTCGCTGGGAGCACGTAGAGGCTTCGTCACCGAGGCGGATCTGGCGGGGCTGGCGCCTCCGCCGCATCGGAGAAGATCAGCATCAAGGTCAGCTCAGCCCGGAGCGCCGGTCGCGCGGCTTCAGTGCCGGCCTCCGCGACCTCCATCGTGGCTGCGAGCCGCAGGGCAGCCTTGTTCTCAGGCAACCCGCTGACGCCGTTGAGGGTAAAGACCCCGCGAACCCGTGCGCCCGTGCATACAGGCGCAAGAAACCTCACCTTGTCGGCCCCGAGATTCAGCACGGCGCGTACGCATGGATGGACGGGCAGAACCTCGCCCAAGGCACCGCCGAGTATCGCGAGGGTCAGGTAGCCATGCGCCACGGTCCCTCCGAACGGCGTCTCGGCCGCCGCACGAACCGGGTCGACATGGACGAACTGGTGATCGCCCGTCGCCGCCGCGAAGCGGTCGATCCGGGTCTGGTCGACGACCGTCCAGGCCGAAGCTCCGATCTGGGTGCCGACGCGCAGCCGCAGATCCGCCAGGAAGGCCTCGCGTCCGTCGGGGATCGGATCGGTCCCCCCCGGATCGCTCGGTGCCGCGCTCCCACAGGCCGCCATCATCCCTGCCCCCTCAGATCTGGTTGCTTGTCGCGGGCGGCACACGGCAGGACTGCCATACCGCCTCCTGGTCTCCCGGCGGCTCGCGGCGCCGTACCCAATCCCGCATTGCCAAACGGTACCCAGGAGCCGGAGGCTCAACTCACTTGGCGCAGGATCAGACTGGCATTCAGCCCGCCGAAGGCGAAGGAGTTCGACATAGCCGCCCGGATCGGCATCGGACGGGCGAGAAGCGGGATCGCGTCGATATCGAGTTCCGGGTCCTGGTCCGTCAGGTTGGCCGTGGGAGGAGCCACCGAACGCGTCATCGCGAGAACGGTCGCCACCGCCTCCAGCGCGCCTGCGGCACCGAGCGCGTGGCCGGTGGTGCCCTTGGTCGACGAGACCGGCGGGACCGCCCCGGGCCCGAACACCTCTCGCAGCGCCCGGACCTCCGTGAGATCGTTCGCGCGCGTCCCGGTTCCATGCGCGTTGACGTAGGCGATGTCGCGCGCGGCCAGATCCGCGTCGGTAAGCGCGGCTCGCATCGCCCGCGCCATGCCCTCGACGGTCGGCGCCACGATGTCCCCCGCATCCGCGCCCGAGCCGAAGCCCGCCACCGCGACCGTCGGCTTGCGCCCGCGGGCCCTGGCGTGGGCCTCGCGCTCCAGCACGAGGATGCCCGCGCCCTCGCCGACGACGAGACCGTCGCGGTCGCGCGAGAAAGGCCGGCAGCCGGTCCGGCTCATGATCTTCATTCCGTTCCAGGCCAGCAGGGTGCCGCGCGAGAGCGGGGCTTCGGTGCCGCCGGTGATGGCCACGTCCACGACGCCGCTGCGCACGAGTTGCGCCGCCACACCGATCGCATGGGTCGCCGAGGCGCAAGCGCTGGCGATGACGAAGCAGGGGCCCTGCGCTCCGCAAGCGATCGAGACCCAGCTCGCCGAGGAACTGCCCATCGCCCGCACCACCGAGAACGGATGGGGACGCTTGTTCTCCACGAAGAGCCGCTCGTACTGTGCGTCGAGGCTCGTGAGGCCGCCGCCGCCGTTGCCAAGGATCACGGCGATCCGCTCGGGCGCCACCGAGCCGGGCACCAGGCCGGCATCCGCGAGCGCACGGCCCGCCGCGGAGACCGCGAGCACGGCATTGCGGTCGCAAGCGCCGGGGACCGGGATCGGAAGGCCCGAAAAATCCGTTGCCTCGTCGATCTCAGCCGCGATCACGCCTGAATCCGGCAGCGCCCGGGCCGGCGTGAAACTGGGCCGGCCTGCGGCCAGATTCGCCCAGAACGCCTCGAGGTCCAGGCCGCTTGGGGATGTCACCCCGAGACCGGAGACGACGACGGCGTTCATGCTCTCCGGGCCTTGGCAGCGAGAGCGGAACGGATCAGATCGACCACGTCACCGAAGGTCGTCTCGTCGGCCGACTTGGCGTTTGCGTTGAAATTGATCTCCACGCCAAACTGGTCTTCGATTTCGAAGATCACTTCGACAAGATCCAGAGAATCGATCTGCGCTTCGGCCATGGTCGTCGCAGCAGTCCAGTCCGCGTCCTGAGTCTTGAGATACTTGCGCACGATTTGAAAGAGACCGGCTTCGACATCGTCGCCCCCCGGCAGGGAGACCTGGACGGGAGTAACGGCTTCGACGGAAGGGATCATGGCACGGCTCCGATTTGGCTCATGCATCGATTGCCATTGTTAGACTTCTCCGATCAAGCTTTATAACAACCATTAACTCTATAACGATTTTTATAGTAAACCTCTGCAGCGCGCCTCCGATCGACAATTATACACGCCCTGGATGACTGTGAACTATTTTAAAAACTTCTCGTAACTGGCACCATACGGCGGCAGAGCTACTGAACCTCCCCCGGTTTCGCGAACACAGATTTGGCTCGCGTCCCGTTCCGCCTGCTCGCGCGTGATGCCGCCGAGAGCCGAGTGGATGCGCCACCGGTCGCAGCGACCTTCGATGCAGGCGAACAGGTCGCGTCCGGTCTCATCCCGGGTCATCGCGACGTGTTCATACCAATGGCTCTGACGGCCGACGCCTTCTGCCCCCCGGCGCCAGCGGCGACGCGCATTCACGCTTGCCGGCGGCCGAGTGCGGGAGAGCCGAAACCGCCGGCCGTCGATATCACGCCATGGCATCTCTGCTCGGCCGGGTCGGCTTCGTTTGCGCCGCAAGTCCATGGCGGGGCCGCAGATCGACGGGCCTGCCTGCAGCGCGCCGCGTCCGTTCAGGCGGCCGCGCGCGTCGGGTCTGCGGCTACTGGACCGAGGACGGGGTAGCCCTGCAGGTCCGGCTGCGCCCGCAGCGGGGTCAGCACGAGGTGCCAGTGCAGGGCGACGCGGGCCGCCTCGCTCGCGGCCCAGGTCGTCGTGTAGGCGTATCCCGGCAGGTCGAGGGGCTTGTCGTCCCGATACACCGTCCAGCGATGATAACCCGGGTTCGCCGGGCAGGCTGCGGTCTCGATCCGGTACCGGCTGGGCTGTGACATGCCGCAAGCGTCCCCATACAGCGTTTCGTCGATCTCTCGGCGACGACGCAGACACCCGAATTTCCGAGTTGAGCGGTCCGGACAATTTCGCCGGCGTCAGGTTCTGTCAATGATGCGGGGTCTGCGCTTCAGTCCATGTGAGGTATTTCCGGCCTTGATGTCTCGGAGTGTGACCGATCAAGCTGTTGCTGTTCTCGCACATGGTCGATTTTCGGCTTTTCATGCGTACGGTTTCGGACGCATCGACTGCATTGGTGTGAGGGATATCGAACAATTGCGAAGGCGGGCGGTTCTCCATGTCCATAATAAACATCAGGAGAAACGTCCGATGCGCATCACCACGCTCACCCTCGCCGCCACCCTCGCACTGTCACTGACCGGAGCCGCCTGGGCCCAGGGCGCACCGGGGGGTAACGGTTCGGGCGGCAACGTCACCGGCGGTTCAACCACCAATTCGTCGGCCGCGGAGCCCGGCAACGCACCGGCCAATGGCGGCGCGATGAAGAGCGGTGCGGGCACCACGGGTGGTGCGATGAAGAAGGACGGGGCCATGGAGAAGGAAGGCTCCATGAGCAAGGACGGCGGCGCGATGAAGAAGGCCAACTGAGCCGGCTTCGCACTCTCTGCTGCGAAGGGTCGGGCCATGCCCGGCCCTTTTTCGTGGATCGACGAGCCGTCGAGCCGGATACGCGGCGCCGGCCCTCCGCCACGCGTACTCTCCGAACGTTGCGGATCTCCCTGGCGACAACGGAGAGCTGTATCCGGCGACGCAAATAGGTGGTCCCCCCGTACCGGACGGTGCGGTGTCGGAATCCGGGATCGAAGACCCTGCGAGCCTCGCTATGCTCGTCGCCTTCTGCCGCGCCTGCGACGGCGTGGGGAGCGCCATGGCAGACGGCGACTGGACCTTGGATTCCGCGAGCGGTGACGACGCGCTGGGCGCTTCGCTCGGCGGCAATGACGACGTGGTCGCCGCGCCCCAGGGCATCACCTCCCGCCTCGGCGACAGCTTCGGGGCGCTCGTCGCCAGCATCGTCCTGATCCCGCTCGCCTGCGCCGGGCTGTTCTGGAACGAGGGCCATGCGGTCAAGGTCGCCCGCGCCCTCGACGAGGTCGGGCGGCTGGTCCACTCGGTCCCCGCCGACCGGCTCGAACCGGCCTGACGACTTCGCCGGGCTTGCAACACCGCTAAAACCCTCCATATGCCATCCACACGGATGGTTTCAGGATGGTTTCGATGAAGCAGGCAGCCACGAAGGCTGGCGACACCGAGAAGATCACGATCAATCTCGGCTACGTCGACCTCGGCCATATCGACCTCCTCGTCTCGGAGGGCGTCTACGCCAACCGCAGCGATTTCATCCGCACCGCAATCCGGAACCAGATCGATCGGCATGCCGAGATCACGCGGCAGTCGGTGGCCCGCAAGAGCGTCGAGCTCGGGTTGCGGCATTTCCGGCGGGCCGAGCTCGAAACCCTGCAGTCGGCCGGCGAGATGCTCGACATCCGGGTGCTCGGCCTCGCAGTGATCGCCCCCGACGTGCCGGCGGAGCTCGCCCGCGCCACCATCGCCTCGATCGAAGTGCTCGGCAGCTTGCAGGCGAGCCCGGCCGTCCGCGAGGCGCTGGCCGACCGAGTGCGCTGATTCCTATCGGTTTTCCCCCTTCATCGGCCGGCATGTGGTGCTTCGGGTGCCAAGCCGAGCCTTCGCAGAAAGCGTTTTCGATGACCGAACATGCCTTCAAGATGCCGAACCTCGCCGATCTGGCGGAGGCCACCCGCCTGACGCAGGCTGGACGGCTGCAGGACGCTGCGGCGTTGATCCAGCGCGGCCTCTCGGATCGGGCGCCTGCCTCCCGCGAGACACGTCGGCAACCGCAGACCATCGATCTCGTCGCGAACGAAACCGCAGCTGCCACGGCGAAAGCGTCACGCCCCGAGCCCGTGGAGTCCGACATCCATGCTGCGATCCTGCCCGGCCGCCTGCGTGAGGGACTAGCTCAGGTGTTGAAGGGCCTGCGCGGGATCGCTCCGGTTAAAGGACTGGGTGGCCTGGATTTCCCGGGGTTGCAGCCCGAAAACCGCGGTCCGGTCGATCCGCGCTTCGTCGAGCGCAACTTCTCCAACGCTGCCGGCGCGCGGGAGTACAAGCTGTTCATCCCCACCGGACAGACGGGGCCGCGCCCCCTCGTGGTGATGCTGCACGGCTGCACCCAGTCGCCGGACGACTTCGCCGCCGGCACCCGCATGAACGAGCTGGCGCAGCACGATGGGATCTACGTGGCCTATCCGCGCCAGATTCAGGGCGCCAACGCCCAGAAGTGCTGGAACTGGTTCCAGCCCAACGACCAGGGCCGCGAGCGGGGCGAAACCGGCATCATCGCCGGGCTGACCCGGGCGATCCTCGCCGAACACCCGATCGATCCGGCGCGGGTCTACATCGCTGGCCTCTCGGCCGGTGGCGCGAAGGCGGTCAACGTCGCCCGGGCCTATCCCGATCTCTTCGCTGGCGTCGGCGTCCATTCGGGGCTGGCGGCCGGCTCGGCCCGTGACCTGCCCTCGGCGCTCATGGCGATGCGGGCCGGAGCGCCGGGCTCAGAACTGCCCGGCGGAGGCTCGGGCTTCGGCACGGGGCAGGCGACGGATGCGGTGCGCGTGCCGACCATCGTGTTCCACGGCGCAAGCGACGCCACCGTAAGCCCGAAGAACGGCGACGAGGTGCTGGCCCAGGCCGGGATCGCCGCTTTATCCCCGCGCCGCGAAAGCGGCACACAGGCCGGCGGCCATCGCTATGTCCGCGCGCGCTACGCCGACGGACAGGGACGCGTGCAAGTCGAGTCCTGGCGCATGGATGGTGCAGGCCATGCCTGGTCAGGCGGCAGCAAGGCGGGGAGCTATACCGACCCGCTCGGCCCCGACGCCTCTCGCGCCATGCTCGACTTTTTCGCGGAGCACCGGCTCGGCGATCTGCGCCGCTGAACGGTCAGGACCCCGGCGCGACGGCGACGTTGTCGATGAGCCGGGTGCGACCGAGATAGGCCGCCACCAGCACGCGGGCGGGACGTTCCACCCGCGTGACGGGGCTCAGCGTCTCGGCGTCGCGCACCGCGAGATACTGCACCGGCCCGAAGCCGGCGGCCTCCAGCGTTTCGAGGCCTTCGGCCAGGAGCGGGCCGGCCTCGCCCCCCGCCGCGAGGTTCTTTGCGATACCCTCGAGAACGGCATGGAGGCGCGGCGCCACGGCTCGCTCGGCCGCGCTGAGGTAGCGGTTGCGCGAGGACAGGGCGAGGCCGTCCGCTTCCCGCAGCGTCGGCAAGCCGGCGATCGACACGGGCATGTCGAGGTCACGGGTGACGCGGCGGATGACCTGAAGCTGCTGAAAGTCTTTCTCGCCGAAGAGGGCGATGTCGGGTTGGGCCTGATTGATCAGCTTCGTCACCACCGTGGCGACGCCCGAAAAATGGCCGGGCCGAAAGTCGCCGCACAGCCCCTCGGACGGGCCGTCGAGTTCGATCCGGCTGGCAAAGCCCTCCGGGTACATCGTCTCGGCGGTCGGCACATAGGCCGCATCCGCGCCGGCCTCGGCAAGCGCCGCGAGATCGGCATCGACGTCGCGCGGATACCGCGAAAAGTCCTCCGTCGGCCCGAACTGGGTCGGGTTCACGAAGATGCTCGCCACCACCCGTCGCCCGAGGGTCTTGGCATAGGCGACGAGGGCGCGGTGGCCTTCGTGCAGCGCACCCATGGTCGGCACGAGCACGATGGTGTCGCCCCCTTCGCGCCACGCGCGGACCTGATTGCGCAGCGGAGCGACAGCTTCGAAAACGACGGGGATGGGCGTGGGCAAGGCGGCGGCTCCTGTCTTGGCCGCCGATGTAGGTGTGGCGCCCCGCCTACGCCACCGCGTCCCAGGTCTCGGTGATCGTCCTGCCCGCATGCGAGAGCCGCGCGCGCAGCACGACGTCGCCGGGGGGGAGCGAGTTCGGCGGGCGGTACTCGGCGTAGAGGCGCCAGCCCCCGGTCTGCGCCACACGCTCCGTGAAGGGATCGACGAAGGCGCCGGCGCTCGCCGAGAGGGCAACGTCGATCTGCGCGTTCGGGTCGGTGGGAAGCCCCTCGCCCGCGAAATCGATCACGTAGAGGCGGCGCTGGGGGCTCGGCGGGTTGGTCGGGCGCAGGCGCTCGGCCGAGCCGACGCGGGTCGAGACCACGCGGGCAAGCGTACCCGGCAGCAGGGCCACCGGCTCGGCGCCCACCGTGGTCAGGCCGTAGGTGAGGTCGAGGGACTGCCCGGGCACGACCTTGGCCGTGGGCACGAAGGCGGCGACGATGTTGTCGGTGTACTCCTCGCGCGAGGGAATCTCGAAGAGCTGCACCGCGCCGGATGCGAAGGCGGAGCTGCCCGCCTCCGGCTTCACCCAGAGTCCCGGACGGTCCTCGTGGCGAGCCTGGACATCCAGATAATCGGAGAAGCGCCGGTCGCGCTGGAGCAGGCCGAAACCCTGCAGCGGTTCGGTCTTGAACGCCGAGATGCCGGTGGTCTTGCGTCCGTTGACGAGGGGCCGCCAGAGCCGGTCGCCCACCGTCTCCACCACGAGGCCATCGGAATCATGCACCTGGGGACGGAAATCGTCGAAAGGCTCGGCCCCGCGGGCGCCGGCACCGTTCTCACCGTGCAGGAACATGCTGGTGAGCGGCGCGAGGCCGAGCCGCGCGATCTCGCGGCGCGGATGCAGCGAGGCGGTGACGGCGATGTGCGCGGGATCGCCCGGCGTCACCACGAAGCGGTAGGCGCCCGACAGGCTCGGCCCGTCGAGCAGCGCCAGGATCGTGATGTCTTCGGAGTTTTCGCTCGGTTCGAGGATCCGAAACGCCGTGAAGTCGGGAAACTCCTCGGTGCCCGGCCCGAAGGTGTTCACGGCGACGCCGCGCGCCGAGAGGCCATAGACCTGGCCCTTGCCGCGCAGGCGAAAATACGAGGCGCCGAGAAAGACCAGGAATTCCTCCTGCGCTCCCGGTTTGGCCGCGTCGAACCCGAAATTCAGCCGGAATCCGGCATAGCCGAGAGACGGCGGAAACGTCCGCCCCTGCAGCGCGGGGCCGAGATCGAACAGGGCGGCATCGTAGTCGAGCCGACGCGACGATCCGTCTCCGGCCTGCAGCGCGATGTCGACGCGTTTCCTCTGCAGGAAGCCGCGGTGGAAGGGCTGCAGTGAGAAGCGTGGGCCGAGCGTGACGGTCTTTTCCGGCCGGAAGACGATGCGCTGATAGGCGTCGTAGTTCAGCGCCGCGAGTTCCTGGGGCAGGTCCTCGGGTGCCGGGCGATAGGGGGCAGCGGCCGCCGCCTTGGCCCTTTCGACGAAGCTCTCATAGGTCGCGGGAATCTCCGGAAGAGGGGGAGCGGCAATCTGCGCCATCGTTCGGGCACCATTCAGGTCGAACGCACTAGGCAGGAGCGTGCCCGCTGCCGAGGCGAGCGACGTCCGCAACAATCCTCGCCGCGAGAAGCGAGCCTCCCGGGACTCGTCTGTCCGGGCCGAAGCACTCTCGGGGCGCTCACGCATCCATCTTCCCTGTCCGGGTGGGTGGTCCCGGTTTCTCATCGAGCCCTCGCGACCCGCATGTCCACCTCACCTTTGTCGCACGAAGCTCCCGGGGTCGAGGGACCGGCTCCCAACGATGCCGAGCGTCCTTCGTTCCTGCTGCGCCGCCTCGCGCTCGCCGTGCCGACGCTCGCGACCACCGCGGCGATCGCCTGGGCGGCGATCCATGCCTTCGGGGTGCCGGCCGGGGCGCTCGCCTGGAGCGTGCTCGTCCTGTTCGTGCTGGCCATGGCCTGGCAGGTGTTCACGGCGTGGCAGTACGTCTACGGCCTCGGCGCCGCGCTGATGGGCGACCGGGTGAAGTCGGCACTGGAACAGCGCTCCGAGACCATTACCCCGCACGCCACCGGCCTGACGCGCACCGCGGCTGTGGTCGCGATCCACGCCGAGGACCCGATCGCGGTGTTCGCCGCCGTCCGCGTAATGGCCCGCTCGCTTCAGCGCGCTGGCGGCGACGGCTCGGACATCGACCTGTTCGTCTTGTCCGACACTCGCGAGGGCGCGATCAGCGCGGTCGAGGAGCACGAGTTTTCGCGCATCCAGGCCTGGGCCGAGACGGAGGGCCACGGCATGCCCACCATCCGCTATCGCCGCCGCGACAAGAATTTGGGGCGCAAGGCCGGCAACATCGCCGAGTTCTGTCACAGCTACGGCGACGAATACGACTTCATGATCGTGCTCGACGCCGACAGCCTGATGACCGGCGCCACCATGCGTCGCCTCGTCCGGCTGATGGAGGAGAATGCTCGGGCCGGGCTGATCCAGACCGTCTCCTACGCCGCCGGCCGCGACACGCTGTTCGCCCGCATCCAGCAATTCGCCGTGCGGCTCTACGCACCGCTGAGTCTCCGCTGCCTCGAGACCTGGCAGGGACCGGACGGATCCTATTGGGGCCACAACGCAATCCTGCGCATCGCTGCCTTCGCCCAGAACGCCGAGCTTCCGGTGCTGTCCGGCAAGGCCCCGCTCGGCGGCGAGATCCTCTGCCACGACATCGTCGAGGGCGCCCTGCTGCGCCGGGCCGGCTGGGACGTGCATCTCCTGCCCGAGATGGGCGGCACTTGGGAGGAGATGCCGACGAACCTGATCGATCTCCTCGGCCGCGACCGCCGCTGGTGCCAGGGCAACCTGCAGCACGGACGCGTCGCGCCGATGCCCGGCTTCGGCTGGGCCAGCCGCTGGCACATGATCGTCGGCATCCTGATGTATCTCGCCTATCCGATCTGGGTCGCCTTCCTGGCGCTCGGCACGGTGCAGGCCGTGCGGTCGGGCGAACTCGGCCTCCTCGGCTACGGGCTGACTGGCAGCACGGCGGCGGCCCACATCCTCGCCGCCCTCGTCTTGACGGTGATGGCGCTACCGAAACTCCTGAGCCTTGGCTACGTGCTGGCCTCGCCCGAGCGCCGGGCGTCGTTCGGCGGCACCGCATCGCTCCTGAAAAGCGCCGCGATCGAGCAGGTCACCTGGATTCTGCTCTGGCCGGTGATGGCGCTGTTCGCCTCCGGCGCCGTGCTGACGACGCTCGCCGGCCGCGTGGTCCGCTGGGATTCCCAGGCGCGCGACGACCGCCGGGTGCCGTGGCGCGAGGCCTGTCGCCTGCAGAGCGACGGGATCGTCGTCGGTCTCGCGCTGACCGCGCTCCTCGCCTACGCCGCCGATCCGTGGCTCGCGCTCTGGATGGGGCCGGTCGCCCTGGCACTGCTCGCGAGCCCGGCCCAGAGCGTGCTGACCAGCAGCACGACCCTCGGCCTGCGCTCCAAGGCCGCCGGGCTCTTCCTCACCGAGGACGACACGCGGCAGGCTCCGGAACTCGCCGAACTGCACCACGGCCGGCTGCCGGTGCCTGCTTCGACGGCGCCGACCGGAGCCACCGCGTGGATCCCGGCCGTCGACGCGCCGTCGTCCCGGTAGAACCGACGGCTACTTGTTCAGCACGTCGATCGGGTTGGTGCGCTCCTTGGGCGAGGGCTCAGCGGTGAGCGCGCTGCCCTTGCTGCCGCCGGTGGCTGCACCCTTCGGCGCGGGGTCGCCGCCGTTGGTCTGGGCGGGCACCGTGCCGCTGGCGAGTTCGAGGCAGGTCACGGTCTCGACGTAGGACGGGAAGCCACCGGCCTCCGACTGCTTCGAGCATTGCGCCTTCGCATCCGGGCTGAACTCGCCCCAGCGCTTCGTCAGCTCGTCATGTGCCTGGCGTTCGGAGCGCAGGCAGCCGTCCTGGCTCTCCTTCTCGCTCAGGCCCACCTGGACCCGGCCGGACGAACGACAGGTCTTTTCCACGTCGAGATCCGGGGGGCCTTCGGCAAAGGCCTGCCCGGCCAGCAGGGTCAGCCCGAGGGCGGCGCACAGTCTCGGGATCGGGTGTCGCATCGTGTCGGCTCCGGTGGATTTGCCCGGACAACGCGCGGAATCCGGAAACGGCACCGCCTCTCGGTCAGCGCGCTTCGTCATGCGCCACCCGCAGCGCCTGATCGAGATCGTCGAACAGGTCGGCCGGGTCCTCGATGCCGGTTGAGAGCCGCAGGAGGTCGGACGGGCAGGGCGTGCCCGGCCCCTCCACCGAGGCGCGGTGCTCGATCAGGCTCTCGACACCGCCGAGCGAGGTGGCACGCTTCCAGAGCTTCACTGCCGCCGCGGTCTCGATCGCCGCCGCTTCTCCGCCCGTCACGCGGATCGAGAGCATGAACCCGAAGCCGTTCTCCATCTGGCGTGCAGCGATGGCGTGCCCCGGATGGTCGGCCAAGCCCGGATAGAGCACGCCGCTCACCAGCGGATGTGCGGCGAGGTGCTCGGCCAGAATGGCGGCGCCGGCGGCCTGCGCGCTGGCGCGCAGGTGCAACGTGCGCAGCGAGCGCATCAGCAGATAGGCCTCGAACGGCCCGAGGATCGCCCCCCAGCTGGCCCGGATCGCGGTGATCCGCTCCCAGAACGCGTCTGCCCGCGCGCAGGTCAGCACGCCGGCGATGACGTCGGAATGGCCGTTCAGGATCTTGGTGGCCGAATGCATCACGATGTCGGCCCCGAGTCCGAGGGGGCGGGTGTGGATCGGCGAGGCCGCGGTCGAATCGACGGCGAGCCGGGCCCCGGCCGCATGGGCGATCTCGGCGGCGGCGGCGATGTCGGTGATGGTCCAGAGCGGATTACCCGGCGTCTCGATCCAGACGAGTTTCGTTTGTCCGGGCCGGATCGCCGCCCGGATCGCGTCCGGCGTTTCCGTATCGACGAAATCGACGGAGAGCTGCAGGCGCGGCCCCTCCTGGTTCAGCCAGCGCCGCAGGCCCCAGTACATCACGCGGGGCGCGATAACGTGGTCGCCCGGCCCCAGCGCACAGAAGAGCGCCGCCGCCGCCGCCATGCCGGAGCCGAACAGCAGCGCGCCTTCGGCCTCCTCCAGCATCGCCATGACGCTCTCGGCCTCCCGCACCGTGGCGTTGTCGGCGCGGCCATACGAAAAGCCGGAGGTGTAGGCGTTGTCCGGGTCGCGCTGGAACGTGGTCGAGACGTGGATCGGCGCCACCACCGCCTTCGTCACCGGATCGATCTGCCCCATCGCTTGTGCGGCGCGCGTCCGTTTCGCGTAAGCAGCGGCCGGCTCGTCGCCCAGCTCCGCTGCATCCGGATCGGGTGGTTGCGAGTTGGAGGGCATGACGTCGCTCCGGGCGGTCTTGTGTGACGGGACTGCCTTGGGCGATGCGGGCCGCCGGTGCAACGGCCGCGACTCTTTCAGGACCACGAACACCACATGACCGACCCTTTCGCGGTGCCTGCGCGCCCCGTGCTGCCCACACTTCCCAGGATCGCAGCCACGATCCTACCCGTTGCGCTGGCCACGGCCGTCGGCTCGCTCTCGACCGGCTCGAACATCGAGGGCTGGTATACGACGATCCAGAAACCGAGTTTCAACCCGCCGAACTGGGCGTTCCCGGTCGCCTGGACCATCCTCTACACGATGATCGCGGTCTCGCTCTGGCGGCTGCTGGGGGCGCGGCCCGTGGCGGGACCGACGGGCCGCGCCTGGTGGCTGGCACTCGCCGCCTTCCTGATGCAGCTCGTCCTCAACGCCGCCTGGACGCCGGTCTTCTTTGCCGCCCACGCGATCGGCGCCGGGCTCGTCGTCTCGCTGGCGATGCTGGTGATGATTTTTTGGACGATTCGCCTGTCCTGGCGCTTCGACCGTCTCGCGGCGTGGCTGCTGGTGCCGTACGCGGCCTGGGTCTCGTTCGCGACCCTGCTCAATGCCGCGATCTGGCAGCTGAACTGAGCGGCACGCGAGCCCGACGAAAGCCGCGAACCTCAGCCCGCCTGACCCGGCACTTTCGATGTCTCCCCGACCACACCGAATGCGTCGAGGATCTTGTCGAGGGCCTGCTCGACGGCCTCGGTGCCCTCTTCGTGGGTCTTGAGGCGGGTTTCGAGCCGCTCGATCTGCGGGGCGAATTCCAGCGGTACGCCGGCCTCGTCGCCGAGGAACTCGGGCTTCGGCTCGCCGACCGTGTAGATCGAGCGGAGCTGCTGGCCGAGATGGTCCCGCACCGGCTCCGGCAATGTGGTGTCGTCGTCGCTGGTCATGGCCGCTCGTGCCTCGGATCGCTGGCGCGTCCTTCGAGCAGCTTAACGGGCGAGGTGGTAAAGCGTTGCGCCGATAGGCGCGAAAACCGTCGACCAGTCGACAATGCGGCAGGTATTCCGACATGAAAAGCCCCGGCGCGGAACGCCGGGGCTTTGTCGATCAGGCTTCGAACGCGTCGATTACAGTGAAGCGATCAATTGAGCACTTCGACGATGTGACCACGGCTGTCGACGAGCACCGGGGTGTCGTTGACCACGGTGTAGCGGGTGCCGCGGGCGACGCTGTACTCGTTCGGCACGTCGTAATAGGTCACACCGGCACTCGGCAGCGCCGAGCCGACGGCGACGCGGCCGTCATAATCGTAGGAGCGAACGTTGCGCTCGCGGACGTAGGAGCGGAAGCGCGGACGGTCCTCGACACCCAGGATGCCGCCGACGGTGCCCGTCGCAGCGCCGACGGCACCACCGACGATCGCGCCGATCGGACCAGCCGCATCGCCGCCTTCCTGCGCGCCGCGCTCGGCACCGCGGACGGTGCCCTGGGCTTGCGCGGCCATCGGCAGCGCCAGGGCGAAGGCGGAAACAGCGAGAAGGGTCTTGAGCTTCATGGCAGGCAACTCCGTTTCGAACATCCCGCTACGCAGCAAGCGGTGCGGACATGGCCCGGTAACGTCGCGACCTCGAAAAGGGATGCATCGAAAGATCGAGAAGGACGACCCTTCTTCGGGCAGTCCCCAGCCCGCAAAAGTCTTCTCGAAGGCCGTCGACCTGTAGGGAATTCCGCCGACCGACCACTCCCGGCGTGAATCTCAGGGTCGATCCCGGATCGTCATGCCCTGCGGCGACGCCATCGGGGACGTTCGCTGCGGATCACGCGTCCTTCGGCATCGCCGATTGGATGAACCGGTCCGAGCCGAGGTCTTCCTCGTCATATCCGAGAAGTTCGGCGAGGCGGCCTCGAGCACGGCTGACGCGGCTCTTCACGGTGCCGACCTTGCAGCCCATGATGGTGGCGGCTTCCTCGTAGGAGACACCTTCGGCGCCGACCAGCACGAGAGCCTCGCGCTGGTCCGGCGGCAGCTTGGCCAAGGCGGTCTGCAGGTCCTCTACGTCGAGGCGGTCGCCCTGGTGCGGGGCGGTGGCGAGACGGGCGGCGTAGGAGCCGTCCTGATCCTCGACCTCGCGCACGCGCTTGCGGTGGTCCGAATAAAAGATGTTACGCAGGATCGTGAACAGCCAGGCGTTCAGGTTCGTGCCGGGCTGAAAGCGCGCGCGGTGCTGCCAGCCCTTCATCAGCGTGTCCTGGACGAGATCGTCCGAGCGGGCCGGGTTCGAAGTCAGCGACAGCGCGAAGGCCCGGAGCGACGGTACGGCCGCGAGCAATCCGTTGCGGAACTCGGGATCGACCCGCTCGCCCTGAGCTTTCAGGGCCGCTTCGAGCTTTTCGATGAGGTCGGCAAAACGGGCGGTGACCGCATCCGACGTGCCGAGCGTCTCGTAGACGGTCCGCAACTGGTCGCCGAGATGGGTGCGGATGCTGGCCGAGAGGTTCGGACGACCCTCGGCGCTGTCCTCGGCGGAATGATCGAGGGTGGCGTCGGTCTCGTTGCGGCTCATGATGCTTTAAGCGTGCTTCGATCGGTGGGCGTCGGGCGGCTCGGTCCGTGTCTCCTGCGAGACGGGCGGAACTCTACCGCATCGCAGAGCCGAGCGCATCCCGAGGGGCGGGCTCGGCGACGAGCTTGGCCGGTCTTTCCGACTTTTTCGAGCCGGCGTTGCGCGCGGACACGCCATCTGTGACCGTCGAGGCCACCTCGATGACCGTCCGGCGGCGGAGGCGCCAGGTCGGCGGACGGTCGTTACGGGGCCGTCAGTCGCAACCGCAGGGCAGAGCGACCGCCACCGCGCGCCGGCCCGGCCTGAGCAGCCTCACGGCGCCGTCCTTGAACACCACCGTGTCGCCGCGGGCGAGCTCTGTCCAGGTTTCGTCGCGGGTGAGCGCCCGGGTCGCGATCATGGTGACGACGTCCGTCTCCTTGGTCTCCTGCGCGAAATCGACCCGCCAGTCCTCGTCGATCAGGGTCGCGGTGCCGAAGGGAGCGCAGCGGGTGAGGTAGCAAAGGCGCTTGCCGCAATGGGCGTAGAGCACCCGGCTGTCCGATAGCAGCATGTTGAAGACGCCGAGCCCGTTGAGGTCGAGGCAGAGCTCGGCGACGGCGGCGTCGAGCTGCGCCAGCCGTGGCGGTTTCGCCCAGCGTTCTTCGAGCCGGGACATGATCCAGCAGAAGGCATACTCGCTGTCGGTGGAGCCGATGGGCTCGAAGCGGCCGAGGGGGCGCTTCTTGATGCCCTTGAGTTGGCCGTTATGGGCGAAGGTCCAGCGCCGCCCCCACAGCTCCCGGCTGAAGGGGTGGGTGTTCTCGAGGCTGACCCGGCCGCGATTGGCCTTGCGAACGTGTGCCACGACGATGCGGCTCTTGATCGCATAGCGCTTGAGGAGCTTGGCGAGTTCCGATTGTGCGCTCGGATCGGGATCGTGAAACGAGCGGCAGCCGCGTCCGCCCTCGTAGAAGGTGATGCCCCAGCCGTCGGCATGCGGCCCGGTCTCGCCGCCGCGTTTCGCCAGTCCCGCGAAGGAGAAGCGGATGTCGGTGGGCACGTTCGCGCTCATGCCGAGCAGTTCGCACATAGGGACTTCTAGGGCTTGTGTTTTTCGCGGGTTGAAGCCCCGCCGGTGTAGAGCAAGGGCGTCCGGGTTGAAAAGCGCCGGGGACAACCGTCAGTGGTGCGGCGGCGCGGGTGCGGCCCCCGCGACGACGAGCCCCGGAAAAAACCGCCGCGCCAGCGGCTGCAGCCCGATCGCGAGACCCGCCACGCCGACGAACGCCAGGGTGTCGACGAGGGTGATCGTGAAGGTGCCGCGCAGGGACGGCGTCACGAACCAGGCGAGCGCCAGCATCTGCACGGCGAGGGCCAGCGCTGCGACGAGGCGGGCACGGTATTCGCCGGGTTTCAGGGTCGTGGCGGCCGCAAGGACGACCAAGGCGCCGGCGAAGACGGCGAGCGTCCGGCCCCCGGCGTTGCCGCGGGCTGCGTACCAGGCGGCGGCCTCGGTCAGGTCGGTGGGTCGCAGGATCAGGGCCTGCACGATGTGCATCGCCGCCCAGATCGCCAGGAGGATGGCGAGCGGGGTCAACCGGTCGAGCCGCCGTCGCGAGGGGCCGACATCCGGCGGGGCGACGAGGATCGCGGCGCTGAGCGCGAGGCTGCTCCAGCCTGCCATCAGCAGCAGGCCGGACAGGCTCGAGGAAAACTGCGCGGAGGCCGCCATCACCAGATCGCCCGCCATCAGCGATCCGAACAGCATGTGCAGCCCGAGGCCGAGCACGGCGCGTCCGTCGTCGATGCGGCCGGCCTTGCCCCAGGGTTCTCCGCCACGGCGGGCGAAGAGGATCGCCAGCGCGATCCACACGGTGAAGGCAATGCAGACGCGGGCGAGCACAAACGGCGTGGTGAACCAGATCGCGGCCAGGGGGCTCGGCTGCGGCGCGCCCGCCGCCCAGGGATAGAGGACCGGCAGGGCAAACAGGATCGGCAGGACGAGACAAGCGGCCACCGGCATCAGCGTGAGCAGCCAGCGCAGGGTCTCCAGCAGCGCCGTCTCCGGCTGCGGCCGCCAGGCATCGGCGCGCTCGACCATGATCGCCACCGGCAGCGCCCCCGCGGGCAGCGCGAGCAGGCAGAGCCAGGCGGGGAGGTAGGAGACCATCCCGCCCCGCCAGCCGCCGAGGAGGAAGGCCAGCGACAGGGCCGCCGCGCCGATACCGAGCCCGACGGCAGCTCGCCGCCGCGGATCGAGGGCGAAGGCGCGGGCCGTCCGCGGCAAGGCCGTCACGGCGCGCACGCGCGCGCCGGCCAGCGATCGGCGGTGAGCGTCCGAGCTCATCGCGGCACCCGGCGCATCGCCGACGGCCGCCCCGCATCCGCAGGGAGGCCTGCGAGACGCCGCGCGATGCGCTCGGCATCGTCCGTGCCGTCGCGGATCTCGGCCGTCAGGCGGAAGCGGTTCCGGGCGGAGCGCGGAAAGCCGGGTCCCTCGATGGCCATGCTACGCTGCGGCAGCCGGCTGCGCACGAGGAGCGTGACCAGGATCGCCAGCGTACCCGTCGCCAGCGCCACAGCGACGCTCGGCAGGACGAAGAACGGCCAGGACGCCTGCAGCCGCGCCCCGGTGCCGAGCGGCGACAGCCAGAGTGCCCCGGCGAGGCAGAGCGCCAGGAACCCGAACCCGCCGGCGAGCGAACTGACCAGCGCCGTGCGGCGGATCGGATGCTCCACCGGTCGCAACGCCGCGAATACGCTCGGCATCGGCACGGGGCCGCAGGCATCGAGGCGGAAACCGCGATCGCGCCCGAGCAGCGCGGCGACGGCGGCCGCCAGGGATTTCTCGCTCGCGAAGGCCGCGCCGATCCGCCGGATCGGGACATCCGTGTCGTCCGGCCCGGCCGCCACCGCGGCGGTCGCCTCGGGCGCGTTGTGGACGATGGCGAGCTGCCGGGTCTGGGCGATCGAGACGATCGGCAGGCTGCGCAGAACGAGGAGCAGCAGCGCCAGGAACAGCCCGATCGACCCCGCGAAGGTGACGACGTCCCCGATCCCGGGCACGTTCGCATCCGCCGGGAGCGGCACGGCCTCGCTCTGTAGCGAGACGACGAGGAGCATGACGTGGTCGGCATAGGTGCCGATGGCGACGAGGGCGCCGACGAGGGCGATGAGCAGGCCGGAGCGGCGGGCGCGCGGCAGCCAGAACACCTGCACCGGCAGCAGACCGCAAACGACGATCGACCAGAAGATCCAGGCGAGGTCGCCGTCTACGCCGCGTGCCACGATCCCACGGGCGACGGCGTCGCCGTGGAGCAGCGTCGAGAGCGTCTCGGCGACATGGCAGTAGAGGCTGGCGAGCCCGAGCACGAGGATCATTCGAGACAGGACGTCGAGGTGGCGCCGGGTGATGAGGCCGCCGAGGCCGTAGACGGCGCGGATAACCACGATGAGTGCGCCCGTGATCCCGACGCCCGACAGCACTGCGCCAACGAGGAGCGTGACCGGCAACAGAGTGTCGTGCCGGCCGGGCGGTGCCGAGCCCGCAAGTTCCACCGAGGCGCCGGCCTGAAGCACGATCACGAGCAGCGCGCCGAGCAATGCGATGGCGCGATAGGCCTCGATCCAGCGCTGCCATTGCACGGCCGAGCCGCGCCAGCCCACCGCAAGAAGGCTGAAGACCCGCGCCCGCAGCAGAGACGGCGGGCGTCCGGCGCCATCGGCCTCGGCCCGGGCTTGCGCCGCTTCGACCGCGCCGTCGCGCAGGGTCGCGAGGTCGGGCAGCAGCCCGACATACCAAAGGCCGGCACAGACCACGATACAGCAGGCGAGGCCCGTCGCGTCCCAGGCCGCGGGCGAACCGAACGGTGGAAGGAGACCGACGGCGCCGCGCCAGGGCAAGGCCGGATCGAGCCAGCCCGGTCGGCCGAGAGGCAGCAGAGCGTAGAACCCGGCCACGATCGCGCCGAGCAACGCGACCGTTTCCGCGATCCGAATGACGGCGCAGCGCCACTCGACGCCGGCGAGCAGCAGCACCGCGGAGACCAGCAGGCTGCCGTGGGCGATCCCGACCCACCAGTCGTAGCTGGCGATGGCGAGCGCCGAAACGACCGGCGTCGCCGCGTTCCCAGCCCAGAGATGGACGAGCGAGACGGCAAACACGACGATGAGCCCGCACGCCCCGGCGAAAGCGATCCACCAGTACACGGGGGCGGACGGAGCGAGCACGATGCCGGTCACAATCCGACCGATGCCCTCGACGGTCTCGTCGGCCGCGATGATGCGTTCGCCGTAGAGGCGCTGTTTCGGATGCTGGGCAGGGTTCGCCGACATTGCGCTCAGTCGGTCCTGCCATGCGCCGGGACAAGTCCTCCTGAGAACGGTCCCCGCGATCCCGCGGTCGCTACGCCCATCCGAGGCCCGCCGTGCCTGGGCATGACAGCGCGGAAACAGGTCCGTCGGCGCAGGTCTGCCGACGGTTCGTCATCGCGGGATCGATCTGGGGCAAGCCATCGGTTTCCGTGAGGTACGGACGGTACGTCGCCCCCCGGGCGGACCCTAGCGGTACCGGGCTCATCCAAAAAGCCGCCCAGACCGAATCTCCAACATGTCGCACGGCCCTGCCGTCCCATGCCCGCGCTTCCCTGAAATCCTGCGATCCTCTAAGCCGATCCGGACATGATGCGCATCGAACACCACCATCAAAGCCGTAGGCGGCCTGTCGATGGAGCGTGATCCGATCCTGTTCGCGTGGTCCTCTGCGCGGCGGCAGCACGCGACGGCCGTGGCGCTCGGCGTCGGCCTCGGCGCGCCGCTCGCCCTGTTCGCCCTGCTCTGCCTGCGCGACCTGATCTGCATGCTGAGCCCAGGCCAGTCCGGGCCGTTGCCGTTCCTGGCCCTTGCACTGCCGTTTCCGGGCGAGCCGGCGCGGCTCTTCCCGATCGCCTCCGGTTTCCGCTTGAGCGAGGACGGGCTCGAACTCGCGGCGCTCGTCGGCCTCGCGGCCTCGGCGCTCGCCTTCGCCGGGCTCGGCTGGCTCGTCGCCCGGGTCTGTTTTTCCGCGCAGGCCCGGGCGGCGACCCGCCTGCGCGC
>NZ_VRVE01000041.1:0-34542 GCF_008040035.1 Methylobacterium sp. WL9 | reverse complement strand
ACCAAAAACTGGCCGTCTCCCGACCGTAAGAACCCGTTCGACGCGATGAACAGACCAGTCTCGCGAGACCCGAACGTCACCCGACCGCAAAAGCCCCAATTCCCGAGTTTTGACACGGCCTGGACCCTTAGTGGAAGTCCGGGATGTCCGGTTTTGGGCAGGGGCTAAGTAGCTTGCGGCTTCGAGCTTGGCTGAGAGATGCAGGTTCGAACAGGACGGGATCTACTCCCTCCAGCAACAGGTCGACGATTTCGAGACCGCAACCTTGCCAAGGTTGGGGTCGAGGGTTCGAATCCCTTCGCCCGCTCCAGTTTCTCTTTTGAGACGAACGATTTAGAGGCCACCTCCGGGTGGCCTTCGTCGTTTTCGTTGCTTGCGGAAGCAGATCGGAAGCAGTCGATGACGTGGCCGCTATCGATCGACGACAACGTGCCCTCACTGCACTCCGCACTCGAGACGTAGGATCACGGCATGCCGATCAGAGCGCTCAACGACCGCAAGAAGCTGTCGAGCGATTTCAACGAGGCCAACGATGCCTTCATCGACGAGGTGTTGGGCGCGCTTCAGGCCGGCCGGATCCCCGTCGACCTTGCCCGTGCCTACCTCGCGCATCCCGTCGCGATGATGCACTCGGAGGGCGCCCAGGCCGTCGCCGGCTATTTCGACCGGATGCTGGCGCAGCGCCCGAACATCGATTGGACGCCGGGGGAGTAGGTGCTGGGTGGGCCTACAGGGGGCGCTAAGTCTCACATCTGCCGCCACCGCCCCGGTCGAGCACCTGAAGGCGAAGGGAAATTTGAAGTGAGCAACGTTCGATTGGTCACCGCGACCGCCCTGTTGTTGATCGGCCTGCCGATCGGTGAGGCCACGACTGCTTCAGCGGGTCCGGCTCAGTCTTACCAGTTCCGTGAGAAGCGTTTCAGCAACACCTGTCGCCCACCACTGAAGTTTGCCGCTGGTGCTTGCGTGCGCAGGTGCCCAGCCGGCTTCCAGGACAACGGCGGTTACTGCCGTCAGCGTTCGATGCGGTATTAATCTAGGGGGCCATTTTCCGTCTCACCGCCCCTCCGCCCTATTCAAACCGCAGCGCCGCGATCCGCTCTGTCTGCTTCGCGGAGGCGGCGAGTTTGGTGTCGCGTATTACCGGCTAGACTCGGACCATGGCGTGGGCGGCCAAGACGATTTGGCTTTCGGCGGAGGTGGCGGCAGTGGCATCCAGTGGGTCGCGCCCAGCAGGATGAGCGTTCCGCTGTCCATCTCCCAAAAGACCTCTCCCGGGCGATTGATGTAGCGGCCGATGCCGTTCACTTTCTCGCCGCTCGCGACAAGAACGCGAGTGCCGTCCCTAGGCGCGGTCTTGATCGGCTGCCAGATGCCGAATGCTGGCGCTTCGGTCATGAGGAGGGTTCCAGGGCCGCGGGCGGCTCAGGCAGGTCGCGCCAGTGCGTCGGACGGTTGTCTTCGATAACAACGACCTCGCGGTTCGCCAAGGAGACGCTCAATCGCATCCGCGCCTTGCTGCTACCCAAAGAGTCGATCAGTGGGTTTGTGAAGATGGCCGTTGAAGCTGTGGTGGGCAAGCGAGAGCGCGCCGCCCGCAAGCCGAAGGACTGACGCCTCGTGAGCATCTACTGCTTTTTCAAGGATTTCGGCGGCCCGCTTGCAACGGTTATCGGCACTATAGCGGCCGTGACTGTTACGAGTATTTTCGCTCACAGTCAGGCCACAACGGCCGAAGCTCAGGCGCGGACGGCAAGCAACAAGCTAAAATTTGATTTATTTAATCTGCGCTTTGCGGCCTATTCTTCAGCTTAAAAGGTATCTCAGGCGGCGCTCTATCAGCCGCCTTTCGATGAGGATACGTGGAGAAGCTGGCGCCAAGCGTCAATAGCGATTGAAGAGAGTGAATTCTTTTTCAACAAGGACAATCATCAACGCCTCAAGAAAATTCTCGGTTTGCCCAACAACTTGATTGCAATGGACGAAGCTCACAAACGGCGCAATGCGAATTACCCAGGATTTGATAAATCTATTGAAGAGCTAGACCGTATCCGAAGCGATTTGCTTTCTTTGACGGCGTCTATGCCTCATGAATTCTCCGACGACCTCAGCCTCGCTTTCCCTGCGGAGGCCATCAAGTCCTAGCCCGATTGACTCTTCGTTAACTCCCCTCCGCCTATCAAACCTCAAGCGAGGACAGCCTCCCGCTCTCACTTTAGCCCCGCAGCTTCACGGCTCGCGGGGTTTTTCGTGCTCGGGCTGATTTGGTGCAACGGGGGCTTCGGCCTCGCGCGCCAGCCGAGCTGCTTTCAATCGCACGGTGGTCTCGTCGCGACGCTTCTGCTCATCGCCGACTTCGGCCCAAACCTCGTCGGCGGATTTCTGGCGGTCAGCTCGCTTGGCAAGCTTGGTATCGAATCGATCCAGATGCCTGCGGGGGTCCAGCGCCATTGGTCGTCCTACGGGTTCAACGCGCCGCTTCGTACCTCACATTGGAATAGAAGGCGCAGCGTCAATTTCGCCCGCCTTTCCGCAGATCCACGCATCAATCCAACCCTATGAAGGAAATGCATCCAGGGTGCTCAGTGTCGGATATCGCACCGAGATGCCGGTGCGCGCAAAAGGCAGGCAGAGATAGCGTGCATATGCATTAGCAATGGTGGCCAATCTTCAGCCGGGGCGGCGAGCCGTACGGCTGGATGAACAGGCTGTCTGCCGTGCCCCATTACTTTTTCGATATTCATGACGGCATTCACGTCATTGACGAGATTGGCCAGGATCTTCCTGGCCTAGAAGCCGCCAAGGCAGAGGCCATAAGAGTTGCCGGGGGCTTCGCGACGAGGCCGGCCATGATGGGCGGGGATGGCGGCGCGTTGATCGTCGTTATCCGCGATGGTCCGGACTCGGTAGTGGTGAACGTGCGCCTGGTGTTCAATATCGAACAGCCGCCGAAGCAGCGTGAGCGAGTGCCGGTTACGCCGGCCGCATAGGTCTCCCGTAAGCAGCCGATGAGGCGACTAATGTCCGCATCGTATGAGGAGCCTTGGCGACCAGCGAACTACCGGGCGGTGCTATTGCGGGCGGATGGTTCGGTCGTTTTTACCAGCAATTTGAATGCTGCCGACGACGACGAAGCCCTCGGCTTTGCGCAGGCTATGGTGGATGGGCATGCCGTCGAGCTGTGGGATGGCCTGCGCTTCATCGAGCATTTCCCTTCAATCGACTGAAGCTGGCTGCACAATACCGTTGCACCGGCCTTATGGAGCAAATGCACCAAGGGCCGGACGTCTGATGCGCGATGGGCTATGGTCCGTACTCCAACTGCATTGCGCGCAATCTAACGGCAGGGCATAGCGCTCTCGCATGCTCAAGCTTTGTGAGGTGCTGATTCGCCGAACAGGTTTACGCCATGCCGCAGCAGACTGAGATCGAATACGGCCCATTGCCGGGCAGCAATAGCGCCGAGCGCCCGAGCTACCGGGTCGTGCTTTTTGATCGGAATGGTCGAGTGCATTCGATCACTCCACTGCTGGTGACTGAAGACGCTTCGGCTAAAATGTCTGCTTGCCGTATGGCTAATGGATTAAGCGCCGAACTCTGGGACGGCCTTCGCTACATCGATCGATACGACGGCACGGAATAAGCTCACCCTGCCTGCACCGGCCCATGCAGAGTCTGCCGGTTAGGTTGTGCGTCGGGTCAGTCGGCTACCTCACAGAAACTTCACAGCACGTACGCGATTGTATCGCGATGCCACGCTATTTTCTGCACATCCGCGAAGGGGCGGAGCTGATAGAGGACGCGGAAGGAATGGAGCTTCCAAGCCTCGAAGCCGCCAGGGCAGAGGCGCTTGAAAGCGCACGCTGCATCCTGGCTGATAGGGTACGTAACGGGCGACCGATCGGCCGTGGGACGGTAGAGGTCACTGACGAAACGGGAGCGGTGCTCGCCTATCTTCCCTTGCGTGCCGCGCTGGATCTGTCGTGAGCGCCTAGGCCGGCAGGGCCGAGACTCGACGTGGATTTACTTGCTATTTTTTGCCACCACTAATGCCACTGCTACCATAATTTGGTATGCCGCGAACATCTTTATTATTTGTCGACCGCGGGATCGGTGCATTACGCTGTGCAGCTATTCCAGTTGCTAAGGGCAACGCAGCAGTTGCAAAATCTAGCAATCCTTTAACTCCCGAAGCAGCCGCGCCCAAGGTATCAGCTTCATCCGAAACTGATGTTGTACTTTGGATAGGCTCGGATTGAGTTGAGGGTAGCAGCGTTCCGTCACGCCGTATTCCTTGCCCGCTATCCGAACTCATATAGCTATCGTAAGCGTCCTGATCACTGCGATTCACGCGAGAAGGCTTGCTGGGAAGCACAGGTGCGGCTGCCGCTCTCCTTCGCGAACGCACTGGCTCGTCACTTTCGGTGCGACCATAATTATAACTGGCTACAGCAGTGCTCTGACCATCGTCATCGTCTGGAACCTCGAAGCTATAGCTCGACTCGCATTTGTAGGATCTATCTTCTTGCTTATAGCAATTTTGTTCTATATTTCTTAAATCAACGCCTTTAGGCGCCTGCCTTTTAGCCAAGTTATATGCAATAATCTTTGCTTTAAGCTCAATTACCGACTCTCCTTGTGAGTTGATCACCCGCTCAAATGCAGCGGATGGACCAGCCATGGCGACTAGGAGATAAGCAAAGCCGCTAAATATTACTGAACATCGAATTTTTAACATATCGAGTTTCCTGGCTCTCTCATAATCTAATGGAGAAACGAAGCCTTTCGACTTCAATTGCTGTCGTCGACCCTAGAACCAGCTTTACAAATTAGTGTTTGATTGCGGCAGCGAAGGAAAATTTATATCGCTACAGCGACTGGTATTGGTCATAACTTATACAAAATCTCACCGTCGAATCTGTGATCAAAGAGACACGCTCGGCAGCAGAATGAGTTTGTGCACCCGCGCCTAAGACTTGGGTCTGGCTCTAATTCCAATGCCGGCGACGGCGTTCACAAGCTCATGTCACCGCATCAGGAGGCGAGTGACCTCGACGCAGCCGTGCGCTTCGCCCTCAACTGGGCTAAGGACCGTCGCAGCATCGAGGGCGATCCGTCCGATCGCTCGCCCTGGCCGCTCGACATCGTCCAGAGCCAGAAGCCTTTCTATCCTCAGCCGGAGGTCGCGCTCTACCATCTCGATGACGTTCAGCCAGACGAATGGGCGAAGAGCTAAGCGATGCCCTGGTGGGCGTAGTCGCCTGGGATGGCGCATCTGGTTTGACACCAGGTGGTCGTAAAGTTCGAATTCCGGGTGGGGGATTCGAACCGATGGAGCTGGATGAACAATGGCTGCACCGACACCCGATCGCGAACTTCAGTTCTCTCCCCTTGGCGGCCGTGTGACCCAACAAGGCATCACGGTCATCGTCTTTATCTACCGATTTGCTGATGCTCCGAACGATCCGTGGCAGCTTGAGGTCGTCGACCACGACGGCGGCTCAACGGTCTGGGATGAGACTTTCACGACCGACGACGACGCTCTCGCCGCTTTCGCCCAGGCTGCTCAAGTGAATGGCATCGGTGCATTTGCCGAGTTGGAAGCCGATAAGAAGCACTAGCTGGCTCACCGAGCACGTGAAGGCGAAAGGCTATCTAAAATGAAGCGCATGCTGGTCGGCCTGATACTCGGCTTCATCCTCGTGCCGGCGATCGGCCACGCTGATCCGGCGCAAGACGAGAAGAGAGACGAGAAGGTTGTGGGTCTCGCCCGCGTTGTCTGCGCCCAGGCCGGCATCGTCCTTCACTGCGGCAAGCTCTACACGCTGGACGATCGGCTTTCCGAGGGGTTGGCGCGGACCGCCCGCCAAACACTCGATCGAGCGCTTGGGCCACAGCCGGCGGCCAATCTCATCAGTGACGAAAGCGATCGGGTGTCACGCGAGATCGCGGATGTGGGCGAGGATCAATGGTGCGCCGATCAGCGCGACATCTTGAACGCCGACGGTGCGAAGGTATTCGTAGATTGAAACTATCAGCTGATGAGACCGCCGGTTAAGAGCGTGTCGCCACCGTGAAGGCCCCGAGGGGGCAAACTGAGGAACGTGTTTTGGCTGACAACCAGAGCAAAGAGCGAATGACGGCCGAGGCAGCATTCGCCAAAACGCAGGGTCGTGCCGGCGGCCGCGCCGCCGAGCCAACGGCCAGCCCCGCGGATCAGAATACGGCTCGTCTTAAAGCTGCACGCCTCGAACGAGATGCCTCGAACGAGCACCTGAAGGCGAAGGGCTATCTGAAGTAGGCCGCGCTCGGCCGCAGCCCCGAGCTATCGCGAGCCCGACCGACGACATGCAACCACATTGACGCCAGCGGGCCGTAAGGTCGGCAAGGCTCTATCATTGAGCTGCACTAGTAAGCCTGTACCAGTGAGCCGTGCGAAAGAGCGTGCTAATGCACCCACTGGCAAAGGGCCGACAGAAATAAAAAGCACGGGGGTAGCGCCATGCCTCGATATTTTTTTGAGTATTACAACGATCGCGCTGTGGAATTTGACGAGACCGGCAGCGAATGCGCGGATCGCTATGAGATCGAACAAACTGCCAAGCAACGATTGCTGGGGTTCCTCGCAAGGCATTCCGGCAAGCCGACACCGTTTTGCATAGCGGTCTTTGCCGCTTGCGGCACCGTCGTGATGACAGCGACTGGCATGGCTCCAGACGAGTTGCGCGAGTTCTGGCGCTAGGCGTTTCTCGATTGCGGTAAAATCCGGACGCACCAGTTGATTGCCGTCAAACTGATGGCAAACTCACCCGCGATCAAACGGCGGGTTCGATCTGGCTTACGCATCGAAGTTGAAGGGCAGCCGCGATGTGGCGGCGCGATGGATCGTATTGTCGGCGCGGCTGCAAGTCCGATTCCCAACGCACGCGAACGGCTCCTTTAAGCCACCCGTGGGCGCTCATGATGATTCCGCCATTCTCTTCATAAACAACAACGGTAGAGGGAAGACTTTCTGCGCCGCGAACTGCCTGTCTCGTACAGGCTTCTTCGATTAGCATGAGAGCATGCCGCTCAATCTCGGAGCGGTCTTTGCACTCCAAATCTTCATCTTCCCACTCGGCATCATCGCCTTCATTCACATCGAATATATATCTATACATAATTAAGTTCACCTAAAATGACAAATTACGGCGCGGCTTGCACATGAGCATTTCGGATTAATGAATCCACAGCGGATAGTGATTTTCAAGGGCCAAAAATACCATAAGTAGTTCAATTTCCCGGGAAACTTAGATGTGAGCCATCAAACGAGATTAGATCGGACTGCTGTATAATAGCGGATGTTTTGCCGGCGTCTTTCCGAGACCGCCGAATATGTCCCCTTCAATGCTAGGTGGGCGCCCGTGCCTGTCAGACATTCGGTCGGACTGCATTGTCTCAGGCTCACGCCGACGATTTCCGCGCCGCTCCGCGGCAACGCGAGCTTGAAGCAGCGCCTCACAGCGCACGAGCCATACCAACCGATAGGTAGACGTCACGAAACCAAACAGTCTAAGAGAAATGTCGCATACCCGACTGTTGTGCGATCTTGCATCCGGAAGACGGTCCCATGCCTCGCTACTTTTTCGATGTGAACGACGGCGCTGAACTGCAGGACGACGTTGGGCGGGTCTTAGAAAGCGGCGCACCCCTTCGAGCTGAAGCTATCCGCACTGTCGCGCTGCTTTTGGCCGCCGAAGCCGACAACGCCAAAGACACCGCATTGGTCCTTAGCGTGCGGGACGCAAATGGCGCTATTCCGCTGAAGGTGCGGATGGCCTGTCATGTTGAGGAAACTTAGCGCTTGTTTTCATCAGTTCTATCAGAGTCATCTCCAGCAAAGTCCTAAGGCGAAAGCTGCCACGATGCCCCAAGGCATCTTTAGCTTGCTGGATTAGTTCTCCTATTTTCTGAGCGTCTGCCTGCTCACTCGACATTTCCAGCCCCGCCAGCGCTCATAAGATGACCACCCGTGAAACGGGCTGAATCATTACGGTCGAGGCGGGGAAAAGTTTCTAGATTTTGGAATAATCAGCCTGCGTCAGAATCGTAGGTCGAATGAATGCTTAATATGTCTCCCTACTAGTAGGTCGACTAAGACCTACTACCGTGTAGAGTTGGGCTATGTCCGAGGCTCGGGGTATTCCACCCAACGGTATGGAGTAGGAGCTTTTTAACTTGAGAGAATTTGCTACCTAATACCGTTCTGGCGGAATTAGGTAGTAAACTCAACTAGGGTAGGAGGCGAGACAGCAGAATCCCATAGCCTTCCGTGACAATTGCACCAAGGCTTCGCAATTTGAGCTAGCCGCCCTAATTCAGTAGTATTGCTGGCCGTATCCCAGGCGCTCGCGACAAGAGACAGATGTGCTCCCGCCTGAAGACCGGATTCGCGCATTGCCTCACTATTATTTTGACATCCACGACGGCATTCACATTACCGACAGCCTGGGCCAGACGTTGCCCGACCTTGAGGCGGCCAAGACAGAAGCAACGCGGATTGCCAGCGGTTTCGCAGCACGCACCGCAATGCTCGGCAGTGATGGCGGCGCGCTTAACGTTATCACTTGGACCGCGCCCGGCGTAGTTGTGATGAAGGTCCGGCTCGTTTTCAACATAGAGATACCACGATAGCCGATTGATCGGCGCGCAGAGTATCCGAACGAAAGAGCCCCGCGAGCGAAGACCGCTGCGGTGCAAAGGTGCCTTGAGAGACGCGGCAAATTGCCAAGCCTTGGACGCATGCCATGCAAGACAGCCATGCGCGAAACTAATATGGATTAATGGAGTTGGCCGACCGTGCAGGTCTACGCGCCTGAAGGTTCAGAGCCATGGTGTAACGATGCCGCGCTACTTCTTCGACGTGAACGACGGCACCGAGCATCGCGATGAAATCGGACGCGAACTGAAAGGCTGCGCGGACATGAAATCTGAAGCCCTGCGCGTCATTGCGGCGCTCTTGGCCGCGGAAGCCGAGGATGCCAAAGACGCAATGCTCGTCTTGAGTGTCCGCATTGCGACTGGCGCTATCACTTTGAAGGTTCGGATGGCGTGTCAAGTTGAAGAGATTTAATTACTTCTCTCTGTAGCTCTATAAGAATCATTTCGATCAAGACATGAAGGCGGAAACTACCGCCTTCACCAAGGCAGTTTCTTGCTTGCTGGATAAGGAACAGCGTTTCTTCAGCATCGTTTGGTGGCACTGGCATATATGCCTCGCTGATCCAGCTAACTGTTACCCACCAGGGTCTGCAAAGTCCTTATGGGCCAAAGTGGCAAAAAAGTTGCCATTTTTCTGGAACGGCAACGAGTTTTGTATGGCAGCCGACGGTTCGCAAATACGTTGCTAGCTCGGACGATCCGTGTTGGTTCTGGCGCTAGGCGTTTATCGCGTGCAGCGTCTGCCGGTTAGGTTGGGCGTCGGGTCGGTCGGCTATCTCACAGAAACCTCACAGCCCGTTCGCGATTGTATCGCGATGTCACGCTATTTTTTGCACATCCGCGAAGGGGCGGAGCCGATAGAGGACGCGGACGGGATCGAATTGCCGGACCTCAATGCTGCAAGGGCAGAGGCCCTAGAAGGCGCACGCTGCATCCTGGCTGACAGAGTTCGCAACGGGCGCCCGATTGGACGCTGAACGGTAGAGGTCACCGACGAAACGGGAGCGGTGCTCGCCTATCTTCCGCTGCGCGCTGCGCTGGATCTGACGTGAGCGCCTAGGCCGGCAGTGCTGTGAGATGCCCGACGGCCGTCTTGGTCAAAGATGACTGAGATACCCGAGTTACTCGCAAAGGTCAGCCAGTCTGAAGGGACGACGAGTAGAGTGACTGCAGGAGCGCGGCTCCCAACCGCGGGCCCAAAGGACGCGGACGCTACCAGTGGCCCAGCCATGGGCGCTCATGACGATCTCGCCGTCCTCTTCGTAGACAACGACAGTTGACGGGAGACTTCCGCTACCGCGAGCGGCCTGCCGTGCGCCGGCCTCCTCAATCAGTCTCCGGGCATGTTGCTCAATATCGGCCCGACTGCCGCATTCGAAGTCTTCGTCATTCCACTCGGAAGAGTCGCCTTCGTTCACGTCAAAAATGTATCGAGGCATGGACGTTTCCGCAGCAGTAGCTGAAAAATGATGCAATTTCACCCACCGAAATCTGAATTTCTTTTCTGAAAGATGCCCGATGTTATTAAAAGATTGGTAAGCAAACAAATTGGGAAAAATACCGAAGGTAAAGTCACCCTCCTAACTTCCAAGTGAGATCAAGTCGGCCTATTGTGTAGATGTCGACGATTCGCCGCCGACCTTCCGCGCCCGCTATACCTGACCCCCTCATGGTAGAGGCGGGCGCGGACTGCAGCCCTCGTACCTTGGCTGGTAAGCAACTTCTAGGCTTACGAACCGGCGCTGAGCCACATTACCGGGGCGATGCAAGTCGCCTGCTGCCGCACAAAATTTTAACTGGCCGCCAGCGCTCATGTCGGGGCGTTTTCTGCATGCTTGCAGCCCGCCGCGCCGACGCCGTCAGTCACTCGTTTCCAGTCCAGACAGCAGCTATCCCAGGCTGTCCCTGTTTGGAGATGTGTATGTTCACGCACGTCATGATCGGCAGCAACGACCTGGAGCAGGCCAAAGGATTCTACGACGCCACGTTTGTCGCGCTGGGAGGCGATCCCGGCGTGATGGATGCTCGCGGTCGGCTGATCTATGCCCACGAGGGCGGACGGCTGATGATCACGAAGCCGATAGACGGGAATCCAGCCACTGCAGCGAACGGTGGGACGATTGGCATTGTCGCTGCAAGCCGCGACCATGTTCTTGCGTGGCACATGGCCGGCACCAAGCATGGTGGTACAGCGATTGAGAGCCCGCCCGCAGAGCGCCCAAATCGATCTTTCGTCGCTTACCTTCGCGATCCCGATGGAAACAAGCTCACTGCACGGACCTTGCCCACGAAGTGACGCGAGCCTCCGTCCCGCGCGGAGCCGGTCATGCTCGCACGGTGCTACGGTTCCGTAGCGTCTGCAGAGCGGTATCAATCTCTGATGGGGTAACGATCGCAGATCGCCTCATCAGCCCTCCGGTCGGGCTGGACTGAAGCCTTCTCGCTTTGCGGCTCGACGATGCCCGGCTGGGCGTCGAACTGCTGTCTTGTCCGATCCGGCCGCTGCCATGCAGGTTGGGATCTCGCTCTCGATAGTCGATGTGACGCAGAGCCGGTTGGCGCAGCACCATGTCACCCCTTCGATCCGATCTAGCACCGGACCCGAGCGGCATCGGCAGTCATTGCCGTGTGAGCGATCTGGCTCACGGAAGACGTCACGATGGATGGGTCTGCAACGATCGCTGATGGCATGCTCGGCCGCCCGCACGTTCGAGTTGAGGGGCGTTCCAAGGTCACGGGAACGGCAGTCTATTCCTCCGATACCCGCGAAGGGCCCGTGGCTCACGCCGCGCTCGTCACCAGTGCCATCGCGAAGGGACGCATCTCCGGTTTCGACCTCACTGCGGCTGAGAGCGTCCCAGGCGTTCTTGGCATCTTCACACATCGCGACTTCGCCGGGGCCGTCGCTCCTGTGGCGCACCTCATGGACGGCGGCTACGCCAACAGTTCGCATCGACCGCTGTCGTCGGACCGCGTCGCCTATGCCGGTCAGATCGTGGCGCTTGTCATCGGGCGGACGCTTGAGGTTGCCGAACAGGCCGCTGCACTGGTTGCTGTGAGCTATGCGGCCGAGCCGGCGTCCGGGACCTTCGATGATCCCGGCGCCGAGACCGTGCGGCTCGCCGATCTCAAACAGCATCACGAGGAGGTATCAGTCGGCGATCCCGAGGCGGCCTGGACAGCAGCAGCTGCACAGGTTGCAGCGCGCTACGAGACCCCGATCCAGCATCACAACCCGATCGAGTTGTTCACCACCCGCTGCGCCTGGGATGGCGAGAGGCTGACCGTGCATGAACCGACCCGCTACATCGGCGCCGTCCAGCACGGGCTCGCCGCACAGCTCGGCATGGACCCAATGAACATTCGGGTGGTCTCGGGTCTGATCGGTGGGCACTTCGGATCGAAGTTTGCCCTGTCTCAGCACACCGCTCTGGTCGCGCTCGCGGCGAAGCGCCTGGGCCGCGCGGTCTCGCTGGTGCCGACGCGTCGCCAATGCTTCACCATCGCGAACTACCGACCGGAATCGCGCCACGACATCCGGCTGGCCGCCGACCGCGACGGGCGGTTCACGGCCCTCGTCCATGAGGCGGAGGTCGTAACGTCGCGCTTCGACCCTTTCATGATGGAGGGGACGGATGTCACAGCCAGCCTTTATGCCTGCCCGGCGATCCGCACCGAGGAGCGGGCGGTCCGGGTCGATCGCAACACCCCAGGTCCGATGCGAGCGCCACCGGAGGTGCCCTACCTGTTCGCCCTCGAATCCGCCGTCGACGAGATGGCGTTGCTGCTTGGCGTCGATCCGATCGAACTGCGCCGACGCAACGACACGGCTCGAGACCCGGTGACGGACAAGCCGTTTTCGAGCCGGCCGCTAATGGCCTGCTTCGATGCGGGTGCAGCCGCCTTCGGCTGGGAACGTCGCTCGATAGAGCCCAGGTCGCTACGCGATGGGCCCTGGCAAGTCGGTCTCGGCTGCGCATCGTCCGTGCGGCCGGTGAAGTCCGCCGCGGCGACAATGCGGCTGCGATTGCTCCCGGACGGCTCCGTGGAGGTTGCGACCGCCCATCACGAGATCGGCAACGGCATCACCACGCTGCTCGCCATGGGCGTCAGCGAATGGCTGGGCGTGCCGGTCGGGCGCGTAAGGGTGCTGCTCGGCGATAGCGATCTGCCGCCGTCGAGCCTCTCGGGGGGATCCAGCACCACAACGAGCTTGATGAGCACGCTAGCGCTCGGCTGTGATCAGCTCCGGACTAGGCTCGCGCAGGCGGCGACCGCTACGGGATGGTCGTTCGAAGGCTACGATCCGAACGGCCTGCGGGTCTCTGAAGGCCGGCTGCTGGCAGAAGATGGCCGCGCCGTGCCGCTCGGCGAAGCGGCTGCCCTGGTCGGACCTGCCGGTGCAGAGACCCTCGCCGAGTTCGTGCCGGCTGGCGCACCGGAGAAGGCGCTCGAATCGTTGCGCGCCGGGCGAATCGGCCTGTCCCTCGGCGGCGATGCCCTGTCCTGGGGCTTCGGGGCACAGTTCGCGGAGGTGCACGTCCATGGCGAGACCGGCGAGATCCGGGTCGCGCGTCTGACAGGGGCTTTTGCAGCAGGTCGGGTTCTCAACCCGCTCACCGCTAGAAGTCAGCTCGTCGGCGGCATGATCTGGGGGCTCGGCTCGGCGTTGCTCGAGGAGACCGTCCTTGACGGCGCGACCTACCGGAACGCGGACCTTGCCGAGTATCTCGTTCCCACTTCGGCGGACGTCGAGGCGGTCGAGGCCGTGCTCGTGCCGGACCCAGACGAGATCGTGAACCCGCTCGGCGTGAAGGGCCTCGGCGAGCTCGGCATCATCGGGGTCAACGCAGCCATCGCCAATGCCGTGCATCATGCCACCGGGCGCCGCATTCGCAGCCTTCCGATCCGGGTCGAGGATATGATCTAACAACCTACTGCTTTGCTCGACGGCGCCCGTCATCCGACGGCCATGCACCGGCCCTTCGTCGCCTCAGTGTTCCTCAGCGCATCGGCGAAGGCGGGTGCGGCACTCACGGCACCCGGCTTGTTCGAACCTCGGACCAGCGGCTGCGGTTGTGCAGCCATGTCCGATCAAACCCCCACGTCCGCCTCCGACCAGATCATCGATGCGCGTCGCCGCGAGATGGCGATCGAGCATCTGCTGTTCGGCACGATCCGATTTGTTGCGCAGCGCCACCCCGATCTGCTGGATGATCTCGACGGCAGCCTCGACCACCTCTGGGACAAGGCCCACGGCGAGGAGAAGGACGACGAGGCGGTGCGGGACATCGCTCGGCGCTTCCTCGGGAGCCTGCGGGCCGAACGCTAACATGGGCCGGCCGAGCCGGGCGATCGGGGCGCAATGCGAAGCAGCCAGACGACATGAGCGCACGCAGGGTGCTGGTGGTCGGCGCGTCCCGTGGCCTCGGCCTCGGGCTCGTCGCCAGGTTTCTCGAACGCGACTGGGACGTCACCGCCACCGTGCGCCGACCGTCCGCTGCCCTGGCGAATTTAGCTGCCAGGGGGCGTCTACGGATCGAGGCGGGGGTGGACATCGACGACGACGAGGCCGTGACGGCACTGCGGGTGGCCCTCGCGGATGCGCCGGACTTCGATATCGTCTTCGTTGTGGCAGGGGTCGCCACGCAAGCCGGCACACCGGTCACCGCCCTACCGCGCGCGGTAGCCGGCGCGATGTTCCAGACGAACGCCATCAGCCCGATCCGTTTCGCCGAAGCGTTTCAGAAACGCGTCGCACCCGGTGGGCTCATCGTCCTGATGACATCGAAGCTCGGCTCAGTGTCGCTGAACCGCGGCGGCGGTTGGGGCGGCTACCGAGCGAGCAAGGCGGCACTCAACACCGTTGCCCGCTCGTTCGTGGGCCAGCATCCGAAAGCGCACTGGGGTGTCCTGCTGATGCATCCCGGATGGGTTCGCACGGATCTCGGTGGCCGACGGGCGACACTCGACGTCGAGACCAGCGCTCGGGGCATCGTCGCCGTTCTGGAAGGCCACCTTGGGCAGTCCGGATGTGTCTTTCTCGACTACGCGGGACAGCCGGTTCCTTGGTAAGCCGAGGACCCGAGACCGGATGCACCTGCTTCGTCTTCGTCATTCGTTGGCTATGTTGCTCCTCGCCCTCGCGCTGTGTCTGCCCTGCTGCATCTTGCTTCTGACGGCTCTGCTACGGTTCCGGTAGGCCCAGGATCACACGATGCTCACCCTCTCCTCGATCCTCGCGCGCAGTATCCTGATGATTGCAGCCGTTGGCGGTCTCACGGTCCTTGCAGACGGAGCTGTGCGGTCTCAGCTCGAGCGGGCCGTGCGAGGCAATATGATGTCCACGGAGCCCAGTCCGGTGCCGGTGCACGTCGTTCGGCGGGACGACCACTACGTCATAAAGGGTCTCGACCGCGCCCGTCTCAACGCCACCGTGTTGATGGTCGGAGTCGAGGCAGCGGAGTAGTCGCGTAGGGGGCAGCGAACTCGACGGGTTTCAGGCCCTGCCGTTTGGCCTCAACTTCACGTAGATCGGGTAATCGGCAGGGTCCATTTCTTCGTGCCTCACAGCATTGCCAGCGCCTCGCGCCGTTCCTTCTTGGTCAGCAATGCCTCGCAGGTCCGAAGCCGATCGCGAGCGACATCAGGCGCTCTGGCGGCCCAGTCGATTCCGTAGCGCCGCGTGAGCGCCCGGTAGACGAAAGCGGCCTTCTCCTTCGTGTCAATCACGTCGGTGTTCACCGCGTTCAGTGCAGGAGCGAGTTTGTCGATCACGATCTCACCACTCTCTCAAAAGGACCCAGTGGCTATAGCTTGGCATCCTGCTGCCAGCTTTGAGAACTCCCACATGTCGACAGTGGCCGCCATGCTCGACTGTCGTGTCAGTCATCCTAAGGTTTATCGCGTTTGAACGCCCCACAAACCCTTCCGCCCCGCGTAAGCCTGAGCCCGGCCGAGATCCGTTCGATCCTGTTCGGCTTGATCGCGGCGATGCTGCTCGCGGCCCTCGACCAGACGATCGTCGCCACGGCCATGCCGACCATCGGGCGGGAACTCGGTGACGCAGAGAACCTGCCCTGGATCGTGACCGCCTATTTGCTGGCGTCGACGGCCGTGACGCCCCTCTACGGCAAGCTGAGCGACATTCACGGGCGACGCGTCATGCTGCTGATCGCCATCGCGATCTTCAGCATCGGTTCGCTAGCCTGCGCGCTTGCCCCGACGATGGTGACCCTAGCGCTGGCTCGAGGCCTCCAGGGCGCCGGCGGCGGTGGCCTGATCGCCCTGGCCCAGACCATCCTGGCCGACATTCTCTCGCCGAAGGAGCGGGCGCGCTATCAGGTCTATGTGGCGAGCGTCTTCGTGGTCTCGTCGCTCGCCGGTCCCCTGCTTGGCGGCTTCCTCGCCCAGCACCTGCACTGGTCCGCGATTTTCTGGATCAATCTGCCGATCGGCGTCGTCGCCTACCTTCTCACCAATTCGAAGCTGAAGCTTCTGCCGCGCAACGAGCGCCAGCATCGGTTGGACTATCTGGGAGCCGTCCTGCTCGTGCTGGGATCGAGCGGTCTGATGCTGGCATTGAACTGGGGCGGCGTGCGCTATCCCTGGGTTTCGGCGCCCGTCCTGGGATTGCTCGTGCTGTCCGCGCTCATCAGCGCCGGCTTCGTGGTGCGCCTGCTCACGGTCTCGGAGCCGTTGATCCCTCTGGACGTGTTGAAGGACCAGGTGGTCTACAGCGCGACGCTCAGTGCCTGCTTTGCGATGGGAACGCTGATCGGGCTCACGATCTATGTGCCGATCTTCCTCGAGGGTGTGATCGGGCTCAACCCGAGCCAGTCCGGCATGGCGATGGTGCCGCTCATGGTCGGCACGGTGATCGGCGCCACGCTGTCGAGCCGATCGATGATGTATTTCAAGCACTACAAGCGCGCGCCCCTCGCGATGATGGCGACGAGCCTCGCCTGCTGCATGATCATCGCGGCTCAAGGGGACAGGCTGCCGCTCTGGCTCATGGAAGGGCTGTTCGTACTCCTGTCCATCGGTATCGGCACGGTTCTGCCGCTCTCGACCATCGCCATCCAGAACACCGTGGAGCGTCATCAGCTCGGTATCGCCACCGCAGCGATGAACTTCTTCCGGTCGCTGGGGGGCGCGCTGATCGTCGCCGTCTTCGGCACGATCGTGCTTGGCAGCACAATGGGAGGCGACGTCGGGGCGGGGCACGACATCGGGAGCCTGATACACGGCACGAACGCCGCCCTCCTCGCCGGAGCCTTCCGCTGGGTATTTCTGGCAGCGAGCGTCGGCCTCCTTCTGGCCCTCGGCTTTCTCGCTGCGATGGAAGAGCGTCCCCTGCAGTCCTCACTTTGAGCGTAGCTGATCAGCGTAGCGCAATCGCGCCTTAGCCAATCAGGATCTGCGGGATGTCCTTAAGCTCGACGTTTCTTGTCAGATGCCGATGCGACCAAGCCCGGGAAGCTTGAGGCCGGGACGGCGGAAATCGAGGCCTGCAACCGCTCCAATGATGTTAAATTCCAGCCCTTCAATCCAGCCGATCGTCAGCCCGAAATAGCCGCCGAGATTGACCCGAAAGCCAGTCCTTGACGGAGTCGAGCCGATTCAGCGGCCGTCATAGGGGTAGTCCTTGCCGATCGCTGTCGCCGGCAGGCTCGCCCGCATCTCGGGCACTGAACTCATCACCGCGGCCACGAACGTGTTCGAGTTCGGGCCCGGGCAGAGCTGATAGTCGTCGATCTTGAAATAGCGGTAGTAGGCGATGGTCGCCTTCATCGACGGCAGCATCCGTGAAGACCACGTCCGGCGCGCTACCGAACCAGTGCCCGTCCGGGACGAACCGGTCGATCCAAATCGGCATGCCTCAAGCCGTGTATTCAAATCGCTGATAGGCGCGATCGTCGGCGCCCTTCACGACGATCCAACTGTGACTGACGTTGATGCCGCGCCAGCTTACGGTTCGAGCCGAAAACACCCGCACGTCGGCCTCGGGATGCTTCGCTGCAGGCGGCAGCAGCCCTGCACTCGACCGATCAGCCGTTCGCCAATCGGCGATGTCATTCCTCAGATAATAGAAAGCCGCCGACGCAGCGATTGGGGCAAGAAACACGAGCACGAAGGCGAGCAGGGCAAAATGGAACACGCGGGTCTCATACGGGGCAGGCAGGAGCCGCATAAATCTAGGATCTGCCGCCAAATTCGAGCAGAGCGGTGCGGCGTCAGGTGCCACGGCCTTCGCCATCTAGGACGATCATAGCCGCATCGATGGCATCGAGCTCGACCCCGACGCCCGATCTGATCACGGGTCGACGGGGGATGTCGACGATCTCACCAGCGGGTCGAGCCTGATACGCAACGCGGCTCTTAAGTAAGGATACCGGCTGCTAGTTAGCGCGGGCTCAATGCCCCACCGCCAATCGGTCCCGAAATCGGAAGCACATGCGTCGAAGACAGCCAGGAACGTCCTGTCCCGACAACGGTTTCCATGTGTGGCCTCGAGGAAATATACATTGTCGGTCAAGACTGGCGCAGCTCTATTTGCTCTGGCGACGACTATTGCGTCGCCCATGGCGGCTTTCGGCCAGGGTGGCGGCGGCCCTGGCTGCACCAATCTTCCAGAATATAACCGAGCCCTTGGTGCCCTACAGGGCATGACGAGCGCCTGCGATATGACCTTGGAGGAAGCCTGTCGGATCGTTGCAGCCAGAGGCACCCCAGCCGCGGCGTGCCAGCAGATTGCGCTGAAGCATTCTAAGCGGCGGCGAGGATCCGGCCTCTCATCACAGTGACCAACGACCCCAGGTCCCTCACGGCCAAGTTTGGCGCATTTGCTCCTGGCGGCCGGATTCGTCCGCGCCAGAGATCCACAGTTCGCTCGGCGATCTCGCATCCTTCCGCTTTCGATCATTCGTGCGACTTGAGACCAATGCCGAACGCGCACACCGATGCGGTCGGTTCGAGCTTGTCGCGCTCGGCTTCGCGCCTCGGGATAAATGTGGGGACCGTACGCCTTGAGCATGTGCGAGGCATCGTCTTCAGCGGCCTGCCGGCGTCGCTCAGGGTTTCCGAGGTCAGAAAGCCAACGGCACTGCCGCGTCGGCCATTTCACGCCCCGTCGCTCTTCTTGCCCTTCGCCACGACATTCAGCGCGCCATCGGGCAGCGGCCGTTGAAGCGCTGAGGCTTCGGACCAATCGGCGCGGAGCCAAGCGTCGCGCTCCTCGTCCGTGGTCAGGATCGCCGGCATGGCCTTCGGGTGGATCTCGCCGACCTCCGCGTTCGGATCGGTCGTCAGGAAGGCGTAGAGGTCGTCGGTGGTCTCGCCGTCCTTGAGCTTGCGAACGGACGTCCAGCCTTCGAGCTTGATCCCTGCGAAACAGGCCAAGGGCCGGCCTTCACTGAGCGCGAACCAGATGTCGCCGCCGGCCGCCTTGTTGTGCTCCGAGAACGACGTCAGCAGTACGAGGCAGCGGTGTTCCGGTGAGAGCCAGCGCCGCCAGTGCGGCGACTTGGTGTTGCGGACGTTGGTGACGCCCGGATCAGTCTTCTTGTCCTTCAACGCGAACTTCGGCGAAGGCATGCCCCAACGGTACATCGAGAGGGCGCGCTTGCCGTCGAGCACGTGCACGATCGGCGCCGCGTAGTTCGGGAAGATGCCGGGCAGCGAGGGCAGGTTGCCGGTGCGATCGGTCTCGACCTTGAAAAGGTCGCGGATCGCGGCTTGGCCCTTGGTCAGGCTGTAGAGATTGCACATCTCGGCACTATTCTGTCGCGGCGACCATCGTCGAGCCGGCACGTTACCGAATGCTGCATGAGAGACCCCAATGACAACCGATCCGCGCGAAGCCGGGCCGAAGCCCCCCTACCCGGGCGACCAGCAGCAGCCGCGGCCCGGTCTGTCTTCCAAAATGACGCCGGCGCCTGACCACGGCGAGACGAGCTATGTCGGCAAGGGGCTGCTCATCGGGCGCGTGGCCCTCATCACCGGCGGCGATTCCGGCATCGGTCGGGCGGTGGCCATTGCCTATGCGCGGGAGGGCGCCGACATCGCGATCTCCTACCTCGACGCTGAGCAATCCGACGCCGAGGAGACGCGGCACTGGGTCGAGAAAGCCGGACGGCGGGCGCTGCTGGTGCCGGGCGATCTGCGAAGTGAGTCGCATTGCCGGGTTATCGTCGAACGAACCGTCGCGGAACTCGGTGGTCTCGACATCCTCGTCAACAACGCCGCGGCGCAGACAGTCAACGAGAGTCTCGACGACGTCACCAGCGAGGATCTGGAGGGCGCGTTCCGGGCGAACGTCTTCGCGATGTACTACCTCGCCCAGGCCGCGGTGCCGCACATGAAGCCGGGTTCGGCAATCGTGAATTCCACGAGCCAGCAGGCCAAGATCGCCGACAAGACGATGCTGATCTATGCCGCCACCAAAGGCGCGATCGCGAGCCTGACCATTGGCCTGTCGAACCTACTGGCGCCTAAGGGCATCCGGGTGAACTGTGTCGCGCCCGGCCCGATCTGGACACCAATTCAGCCGATTGTGAAATCCCCCGAGCAGCTCGAAACCTTGGGCTCCGACACGGCCCTCGGCCGCGCCGGTCAGCCGGCGGAGCTCGCCCCGGCTTACGTGCTGCTGGCGTCGCGCGAGGGCAGCTACATGAGCGGCGCGCTGATACCGGTAACCGGCGGCACGCCGATGCTTTGACGGGTAGGTTTTACGTGGGGAGGGTCAGGCTGGATCGTCAGGCAATGGCAACCGGCAGCTCGCCGATCTGCGTCGTGTAGCGCGGCGTCCGCATCTCGAACTTCGTCGACCACCCCGTGCGGGTTCGCTCCAGTCCCACACGCGCGGGCACGACAGCTCCGCGGCCGAAGCGGGCGTTGCAGGCGTCCAGTGCCGCCATCAGGGCGGCACCCTGTTCGCGGTCCAGTTGGCCGATCAGCGCCCGTTGGCTTGCGACCAGAGGCACGAGGTCCACGGTGATGACGCCGGCCTTGCTGTAGCGCCAGGGCGGATCGCCCTGCGGGCGCCACGTCTTCGCAATGCCGTGCAGCGCCGCCTTGATCAGCACGAGGCTGTCGTTCGACGCCTCGGGTAGCGTCACCACCGTCGAGACCGAGCGCTGCGGGTGGTCACGGTCGTGCTCGGAGGTATGGAAGAAGACGGTGACGTGGTCAGTGCCGAGACCCTCGCGACGGAGCTTCTCGCCAAGCCGCGTCGCATGGGCGGAGACCGCCTGCTCCAGGCTGGCCCGATCCTCGACCCGGCTGCCGAATGAGCGGGTGACGGCGCAACCCTTACGCTGGGCCGGCATCAGGCCGAGCGGCAGGCAAGACACGCCGCGCAGCTCGTGGATGATGCGCTCGCCCACCACCGTCATCGCCTTGCGCACTGGCCGGGGATCCAGGTCACGCAGGTCCGCCACGGTATCGACGCCCATGGCCTCGAGCTTCGCGAGCGAAGCCCGGCCGATGCCCCAGACCTCACCGACATGGATCCGGCCGAGCCAATGCGCATAAGCGTCCGGGTCCGTCAGGTCGCAGACGCCGTCGAGCGGCGCGATCGACTTCGCGATGTGGTTGGCGAGCTTGGCCAGCGTTTTGGTGGGGCCGATGCCGACACAGGTCGGTATGCCGGTCCAGGCCCGCACCGTCGCTCGGAGATCTCGAGCGAGTTCGACGCGGCGGTCGGGGCGCACGTCGGTGAGGTCGAGGAAGCTCTCGTCGATTGAGTAGATCTCGATGGCCGAAGCGAACCCTCGGTAGACCGCATTGGTGCGGGCGCTCATATCGCCGTAGAGCGTGTAGTTCGAGGAGAAGACGCGAACGCCCTGTGCCCGGCAGAGGTCGCGGATCTTGAAGTAGGGATCGCCCATCTTGATCCCGAGGGCCTTGGCCTCGGCGGTGCGGGCGATGGCGCAGCCATCGTTGTTGGACAGCACAATCACGGGGAGGCCGGCGAGCTTCGGGTCGAACGTCCGCTCGCAGGAGCAGTAGAAGCTGTTGCCGTCGATCAGCGCGATGGCACGCCCGCCGCCCGACTTGTCGTCAAGGCGCGGTTTCGGCTGGGTCACGACAGCCGCCCACGCGCCAAGTGCCAACGGATCGAGAAGCGCAGTACGCCCCAGATCTCCACCTCGCCGTACTCATCGACGCCGAAGGCCGGCATGTCCGGGTTGTCGAAGTCCAGCCGGGCGCCATTGCCCACGATCCGGTAGCGCTTGCACGAGAGCTGCCCGTCGACCACCGCGACGACGACGCTGCCGTTCTCGGCCCGCAGGCTGCGGTCGATGCACGCCAGATCGCGGTCGTGGATGCCGGCACCGCGCATGGAATCACCCCGGATCTGCATTAGAAAGGTCGCCGGCGGGTTCGGTACCAACCAGCGCGGCAGCTCCAGCGCCCCTTCAATAAAATCGTCGGCAGGGCTCGGAAAGCCGGCGCATAGCGCTTGCCCGATCACGGGCACCCGAACCGCGTCAGAGCTTCCGAGGATCAGTTCGTCGACCGCAAGCGGACTCACTCGGCCGTGCCTGCCGCCTTGGACACGCTACCGCGGATGTAGCCGTACGAGATGAGCCGGTCGCGCTGCGCGGTCCGGCGCTCAACCTCACTGAGATCTGTCAGCGCATCTTGGACGGCTTGGACCAATGCCGCCCAGGTGTCGCCGCGCGCGGCCCGCCGGTAGGCGAGCGCGATCGTCTCGGCTTCTGTGAGCCGGATCTCCACAGGCGGTTCATGGGGGTGGGCGTGCATCGCGGCTCTTGCTCTGAATAGAACATAACATGAACAATCCTATCGCGGACGCGCGGTTCGACGGTGGCGGCCAAGTTCGAGACCGTGACGGTGGACGCCTGTGGAGCGCGGAGTAAAGCATCAATGCCGACGCGGCTTTACCGCTTCCACTGTACCGACGGCCATGACCTGGTCGCCGATCTGCGGGGCAAGCGGCTGCCGACGGTGGCGCTCGTGCGCATGCATGCCGAGAGGGTGGCGCTCAAGCTCATGCGAGGAGGCGGGAAGCTGGACTGGTCGGCGTGGCAGGTCGACGTCTATGACGCGACGGGCCGACCGGTGACGTCGAAGCCGTTCACGGATTTACTTCGGTGAGTGGAGGCTTGTGGACCCGGTGTGCCGAAGGGGGCGAAGACCGGACGGTACCCGGTCTTGGATCAGCTACCGCCCTCGTGACGGTTCGGGCGGATCGCACATGCCGACTTGGCCGACTTCAACGTCTGGGACATCGCGGCTAAGGCCTCGGTCCGGAAGGCCATCGTCCGTCAAAAAGGCAGCAGCAACCCCGATCGGCAAGGTCAAGAATCGTCCAAAGCCGGCCCGCGCGTCGCGTCCAATCCAGCGCTTGTGCCGGCCAATGGACCGACTGGGACCACAGTCCCCGTGCGGGCGGCCTCATAGATCGCCTCCATCAAAATCTGATCCTGCAGACCCTCCTCACCGGGCGTACGCGGCCGGCGGTCCTTGAGAATGCACTCGGCCATGTGGTCGAGTTCAAGGGCGAACTGATTCTTCGGTGCGATGACGACCTCATCTCGCTGCCCGCGCTTGCCCTCTCGGTGCGAAACCACCAGCCGCTGCCCTCGATAGGCGAAGGCGTTCTCGAGATCGATGTCGCTCTTCTCGGTATGCACCTGGAGACGCCGACTCTCGTAGACTCCGTAGCTCGTCGTGCACTGGGCAATGGCGCCGGAAAGAAAGCGCAGGGTGAAGACAACGCTCTCCTCGACTTCGGCAAAGCGGCGCTCGCCCTCGGGCGAATAGGTCTGAGCCTGCACCGAAACCGGCTCCTCGCCGAGCAGCGCCCGCACACCGTTGAGGCAGTAGAGGCCGATATCCGGCAGTGCGCCCCCGCCCGAGAGCGCGCGCTTCAAGCGCCATTGCTCTGGCAGACCCGAGGTTTGGCCGTTGAACGCCTGGATCAGTCGGACCCGGCCCAATTCGCCAGATCGCGACAATCGCGCAACCTCACGATTGTAGGGTTCATATTGACAGCGATAGGCGATCATCAGCCGACGTCCCGCACGTGTGCAGGCCTCGACCATGTCGCGGGCCTCGGCCGACGAAGTCGCCATCGGTTTTTCGCAAAGTACGTGCTTGCCGGCGCCGGCTGCGGCGATAACCTGATCACGGTGCAGGGAGTTCGGGGTGACAATGTAGACAGCCTGGACCGTCGCATTTGCCTTGAGACGATCCCACTCCTCGTAGCTGTAGATCGCCTCGGCGCCGATGCCGTACTGGGCGGCGACGAGCCGCGCCTTCTCGGGCGAGCCCGATACGAGGGCCACCGCACGCGCGGACTTTGCAGCAGCAAACGCCGGAAGAATCTCTTCGAGCGTCAGCCGGCCAAGGCCTACGATGGCGAAGCCGACCCGCTTGTCTGGTGGCATCGGGGCCGGAGGCGGTGGTGGCGGCGTGTCGCCCTCGCCCCGCCAGTTCGGAAATTGGATGCGGCCGCCCTGAACCGCGCCCGTGTCCGCCGGGATGCTGGGGCCCGTTGCGCTGGCGGCGGGGCCTGAAATGCTCAGCGCCGCACCGGTGACGACCGCTCCGCCCGTCTGGAGCAGGTTGCGTCGCGAAAATCGTCTGTCTTCGTGCAAAGTATGCCTCGTCGCGCAGCCTGAACGGCGTTCGAGGAACCGCACTCTTCAGGTACAGTTCCTCGAACGCCGTCACGACGGGGGTCAATGACGGAAGGCATGACACGTGTTGACGGCCTCGAATGGACGGAAAGTCCGTAAGAGAGAGGCGAGATCGTCTGCGATGCGACCGGGGCCTCATCGTCGTGCGCAACGAGGCGTCACTGTCGGATTTGAGGCCGAGCCGGCCCTGACTTTCTGCGATCCCGCAGGAGACGGAAACTTAATGTGAGCGGCGGACCCGGCCGGCCGTCAGCAGCATCGTCGCCGCTGACCGAGAACGTAGATCAGCCGGTAAGACACCCCCCGGTGGAGGATCGGACATGACTCATCCCCGTGCCCCCATCCTAACATCGCCCCTCACGCCCCACTGGGCATCGCCTCCGCGACACCCTCGAACACCGCGACGACAGCCCGCGCATTGGCCTCACGAATCGCTTCCGCATCGGCCGCGTCGGCGTCCGGAATGACAACCTCGCCCATCTGCTCGCTGAGGCTCTGCCCGAGCGAGCGCACCCGCTCCGGCGACAGCCCGCTTTGCCCGAACACCAACACCGCTAGCGTCTGCACGAGCACTTGCTGAGCCGATGCCTCGGCAAGCTGCGCCACCACTTCCTGTTTGATCGCCATCAGCCCCTCCCACCCTTAGGCGTGGCCATGCCCGATCCATCCTCGTCCTGGCAATCGAACGATCCGTGCGGCTCGGCGCGAAAAATGATCGCGTAAGCTGAAGCCGTCGGCCGCCACTTCATGCACGTGCCTCAGCCGGCAGCGTCTCAGTTCCGCGCCGCCATCAAGTCGTGAGACAGAACGGCGAGCTTGCCGATCAGGCTGGTGACGTCGGAGCCCGTACTCGACCATTGGGTCCCGATCGCCGCTCCATCCGTCGACACGGAGACGATCGCCACAGAGCGCACCTTGCCTTCCCGTGCCAGCGCAAGCTGATCCTGAAGCACTGCGATCACCGAGGCGGTCGACTCGTCAGCCGCCGCCGAGACGGCCCGGGGGCGGAACGGCAGAACTGCTGCGTTCTTGGATCGATCGTTCATGCCGGCGACTTCCGCTGCGTCTATCGAGACAGTGGCAGTGCACGATGCGTAGGCGCACAGTGTGGCAGCTTATCCGTATCCAACCTTCAGCTGCGTCGACGATCGGTGCGCCCCGCACGGTTCAACGGACGTGCGGCATCACTGAACTCGGTCCAAGGATCAGTCCATATAGCGCGTAGGCGACTGGCGAGTGTCTCGACGGTGAACCGTCCACCCGAGCCAAGCGACGGCAACTCGTCCCAGGTCACCGGCACCGACACCGGCGCACCGGGCCGGGCGCGTGTCGAGAAGGCGGAAACGGCCGTCGCGCCCCGCTGATTCCGGAGATAGTCGAGGAAGATCCGGCCCGGCCGCGCGGATTTGGCCACCGTGGCGACGTAGAGGTCGGGGGCATCCTTCGCAATCTCCGTCGCCAGACGCTTGCTGAATGCCCTTGCCTCCGCCCAGCTAGCTTCGGGCTCGATCGGCACGACGACATGCAGACCCTTGCCGCCGGTCGTTTTCACGAACGCGGCGAAGCCTAGCGCGTGAAGGCGCTTCCTGACCTCGTTGGCGCCGGTGACGAGTTGCTCCCAGCCGACGCCGTCCCCGGGGTCGAGGTCGAACACGAGCCGATCCGGCTTATCGGGATCGACCGCAGTCGCGCCCCAGGGATGGATCTCGAGGACGCTCGACTGAACCAGGGCCATGAGCCCGTCTCGGTCCCTGATCACTACGACGTTCTCGGAGCCGGCCTTCACGGTGTAGAGGTGGCTCGCATCCATGCCGGCCCAGCCGCGCTTCTGGTAGAAGCAGGAGCCGATGCCCTCGGGGCAGCGCAGCAGCGAGAGCGGGCGGTCTACGACGTGCGGCAGAATGTGATCGGCGATCTCCGCATAGAACTCGAACAGCCCCTGCTTCGTCAGACCGACGTCGTTCCACAGCACTCGGTCCGGATGAGTCAGCCTGACGTCGCTTGTCGGGCCGGTCTTCGAACAGGACCTGGACGGCCTGGGGGCGTCACCGCGGATCACCGCCTGCGGGTTCACGTCGGGGCGTAGCGTCTTGAACGAGGCGTGGCGCACCTGACCGTCGCCAGTCCAGCCGCGAAGGGTCACCTCGCAGACGAGCGTCGGCTCGACCCACTTGGCATTCCGCCTGGCGAGCGGCGGAAGGGCCTCGCAAAATGGCGCAGCCTCGGCCCGCAACGGATCAAGTTGTTTCCACAGCGCGCGCGAGACGGCGTTCGTAAATCCCGTCCCGACCCGCCCGACATGGACGAGGTCGTTGCCGTCATAGACGCCGAGGATGAGCGAACCGACCGCGCGCGGCGCGGAGGTCGACGGCATGTAGCCGGCGATCACGAATTCCTGCGAGGACGTGCACTTCACCTTGCGCCAGTAATCGCTCCGCCCGGATCGGTACGGTGCACTCGCCTTCTTGGCGATGATGCCCTCCAGGCCGAGCCGGCAGGCATGCCGGGCCATGGCCTCGCCATCCGCGTCGAGATGCTCGCTGAACCGGACGCGGCTCTCCGGGCCGGCATCGTCGACCGCCTGCTGAAGCAAGGCCTTTCGCTCGGTAAGAGCCAGGGTGCGAAGGTCGCGTCCATCGAGGTAGAGCAGGTCGAAGGCGTAGAAGACGGCCTGACCGATATCCCCGGTGGTCAAGGCCTGTTGGAGCGCCGAGAAGCTCGAGATGCCGCTCGCCGTTTCGACCACGATCTCGCCGTCGATCAGGGCGGAAAGCAGCTTCAGGGCCTTGAGCGCCTGCGCGATCGGCTTGAACTTCGCGGTCCAGTCCAGCCCGGAACGGGTCAACAGCTTGACCTTGCCACCATCGATGCGCGCCTGCATCCGGTAGCCGTCGTGCTTGATCTCGAACAGCCAGTCCTTCCCGCTCGGTGCAGCCTGGACCAGCGTCGCGAGGGCCGGCTCGACGAAGGGCGGGAGGATGCCTTTCCGGCCCGGGGTTGATGTCGTCGCCTTCTGCTTCGAAGGCCGTTTCGATGCGACGCGTTCACGCGCGGCGTGGTCAGCTCTGATCGTCCCGGTGGCGGCGAGATCCTTGTTCGTCCGGCCCGACAGCACCGACGTGTCGTGCTCGCCGAGGATGTCGCCGTCACCGGCGCCGCGGGCGTGCTCGTCATCGGCCTTCATCAGGAGCCAGGGCTCCTTCTTGTCGCTGCCGCGGCCCTTCATGCGCACGAGATGCCAGCGGCCCTTCAGGCGCTCGCCCTGCAGATCGAACTCCAGGTGACCCTTCGCGAGCGCCGCGGCGAGGTCGCCGACCGGTTTCCAGTGACCAGTATCCCAGACGATCATTGTGCCGCCGCCGTACTGGCCCTTCGGGATCGCTCCCTCCCAGCCGAGATAGTCGATCGGGTGGTCTTCGGTTTGGACGGAAAGACGCTTGTCGCCGGGCACGAGGCTCGGCCCGCGGGTCACCGCCCAGCTCTTGAGGACACCGTCGATTTCGAGGCGGAGGTCGTAGTGCAGGCGCCGGGCGTCGTGCTTCTGGACGACGAAGCGCGCCTTCTTGATGCGGCGGCCGCGACGTCCACTCGGCTCCGCTGAGACGGCGAAATCGCGTTTCGCGCGATAGGAATCGAGGAGCTTGGCCATCGTTGTGGAAGAACCGCGGCCCCCATTCGCAGTTCCGTCAGCATGGCTTCAAGCCGGACATCGATCGGCTTTCTCCAAGTTATCCACAGCATCGAATCCTAAGGAACGAGTCGAACGAGACTCCGGTTGAGTCGCAAGATCGCCGACGATTCGGCTGTATGCCTGTCGATCGCGTCAATACTTCGTCAAGAACTGGAGAAATCGGTGGCTGCTCGCGCAAATTGGAAAGGCCACCTCCGTTTGTCCTTGGTCTCCTGCTCCGTCGGCTTGTATCCGGCGGTGAGCTCCTCGTCTCATCTCAAGTGTCATACGATCAATCGCGAAACGGGAAACCGGATCAAGCAGCTCATCGTCGACTCCGTCACGGACGAGCCCGTCGACCGCGAGGACCAGATCAAGGGCTGCGAAGTCGCCAAGGATGACTTGGTCCCGGTCGAGGCCGACGAACTCGACGAGATCGCGCTCGAGAGCACGCACACGATCAACATCGAAGCGTTCTGCCAGCGCGACGAGGTCGATGAACGCTACCTCGACCGCCCCTACTATCTCGCCGCCGAGGATAAGATCTCCCGCGAAGCCTTCGCCGTCATCCGCGATGCGATGAAGAAGAAGGGCATGGCCGGGCTCGGCCGCCTCGTCATCTACAAGCGCGAGCGCATCGTGTTGCTGGAGCCCTACGGCAAAGGCCTGCTCGCGACGTTGCTGCGCTATCAGGACGAGATCCGGTCCCCCACCGCGTATTTCGAGGATATGCCCGACGGCAATACGACCGACGAGATGAGATCCCTCGCCGAGGAGTTGATCGATCGGGCGACCAAGAAATTCGATCCAACCAAGTTTGAGGATCGCTACGAAGGCGCGCTCATCGCCCTGGTGCAGGGGAAGGCGACGAAGCCCGCGAAGGGTCAGAAGGGCAGCGGGACAAAGTCTCGGCCGCAGAAGTCCGGCAACGTCGTGAGCCTGATGGAGGCCCTGAAGCGCAGCATCGATTCCGAGAAAACGAGCAAACCAGCGAAGGCGGCGACCGGCAAGGCCGCACCAGCCAAGCGGTCCACATCCAAGTCGACCGGTCGCGCCACGAAGACCACCGGCCGGAAGGCGCGGAAGGCGGCATGATAATCTCAAAAGCGGCTCCCGAACGCGCGCTCGTGTTGGTGGCCAACGCCGACCAGCGCGATCAAGCCTGCGCGCGCCTCAGCCGAGACGGCTATGAGGTTCTGGGCTTTGCCGACTGCGAAAACGCGGTTGCTTGGCTGGAAGAGGAAACGCCGACGATTGCGGTGATCGACGGAGACCTCATGCCGGGCTGCAGCGGCGTACTCAACGTCCTCGGCGAGCGCGGCGTTCTCCTGGTGTAGACGTGGGAGCAGACGCGCCGGGCGAGCTACGCCGCCCAACTGATGGGCTGCTCACGGCAAACCATTGCCGGCCGCCGAACCGTAGACCTGAGCCGTGTCGTAGCTGCCTTCTGCGGAGGCGAGCTGCAGCTAGATCCCGGCGAGTTCCACCAGCTGTCCCAGCCGGCCGAACCGCGTCTGGGCGTCGAACTTTCCGATTTTCTCTATCGAGGCGCCGCCTGATACCTGGAGCGGCGTTCAGATCGGCCCCGGCGCAACCCCGTTCACCCGAATCCCCTTCTGCGCCAGTTGCTTGCCTAGGAAGCACACGAAGTTCGTCGTCGCGGCTTTGGTCTGCGCGTAGGCGTAAAGGTCCGGTGTCGGGTCAGTAGCCTGCTCGGACGTGCTCGCGATAATTGTCGAGCCGGGTTTGCCCCGCGAAACGCCCCACTCGAAGCGGATCGAGGTCATCGGCGGGATCAAGCCCACGACTGTCGCTGGGACCATGCCAGCATCGCCTTGAGCGAAGACACGGCCGCGCCACAGTCTGTCGTCTCGCGCGCTGATATGTGCCAGTCCCCGGAATGCGCTTGTCCGCCGGCACGGTCGCTCATAGCTCCCGACCATGACCGCGATTCCCTTCGACAACAGCTACGTCCGCTTGCCGGACCACTTCTTCGCCCGCCGTGCCCCGACTCCGGTCGCAGCCCCACGCCTGATCCACTTGAACCGCGCCCTGGCGGCTAACCTCGGCATCGACCCGGATTGGCTCGCCGGCCCCGCCGGGGTGGGAACGCTCGCGGGAAACGAAATCCCGGACGGCGCCGAGCCGATCGCCACGGCCTATGCCGGGCACCAGTTCGGCAACTTCGTGCCGCAGCTTGGCGACGGGCGTGCCGTCCTGCTCGGCGAGGTCGTCGATCATGACGGGCGGCGGCGCGACGTCCAGCTCAAGGGCTCGGGTCCGACCGCGTTCTCCCGCCGCGGCGACGGCCGGGCGGCGCTCGGGCCGGTGCTGCGCGAGTACCTCGTGAGTGAGGCCATGGCCGCGCTCGGCATCCCCACCACCCGGGCGCTGGCGGCGGTCGCCACCGGCGAGCCCGTCCTACGCGAGACCCGGCTGCCCGGGGCCGTGCTCGCCCGCGTGGCGGCCAGCCACATCCGGGTCGGCACCTTCCAGTATTTCGCCGCCCGGGGCGACACCGAGGCGGTGCGGGCGCTCGCTGACCACGCCCTCGCCCGGCACGATCCCGAAGCATCCTCCGCGGAGCACCCCTACCGGGCGCTGCTCGACGGCGTCGTCGCCCGTCAGGCCGACCTCGTGGCGGCCTGGCTTCTCGTCGGCTTCGTCCACGGGGTGATGAATACCGACAACATGTCGGTTGCCGGCGAGACGATCGACTACGGCCCCTGCGCTTTCCTCGACGCGTACGACCCGCGCACCAGCTTCAGCTCGATCGACGCGCACGGACGCTACGCTTACGACCAGCAGCCGGGGATCGCCCTGTGGAACCTGACCCGTCTTGCCGAGACCTTAGTGCCCCTATTGGCCGATGACGAGGTGGCGGCGGTCGAGGCGGCCGAGACGGCGCTCGCCGGGTTCAGGCCGCGCTTCGAGGCGGCCTATCACGGCGGTCTCGCGCGCAAGCTCGGGCTGTCCGGAGATCGGGACGGCGACACCGCGCTCGCGGAGGACCTGCTGGCGCGCATGGCGGACAACCGGGCGGACTTCACTCTGACCTTCCGCCGCCTGTGCGATGCGGCCGAGCGACCGGAAGCAGACGCCGGGGTGCGCGACCTCTTCGTCGACCCGACCGCGTACGACGCCTGGGCCGTGCGCTGGCGGGAGCGGTTGGCCGAGGGGGGACGGAACCCCGTGGCGACGGCGGCGGCGATGCGCGCGGTCAACCCGGCCTTCATTCCACGCAACCACCGCGTCGAGGCGATGATCTCGGCGGCGGTCGAGCGCGGCGACTTCGGCCCGTTTGAGGAGCTGTCGGCGGTGCTGTCTCGGGCCTACGACGACCAGCCGGACTACGCCCGCTACGCCGAGGCGCCCAAGGGCGGCGGGGCGGGCTACCGCACATTCTGTGGCACGTGACCGTGCGCCGGTATCTGCATCACCCGGCGATCGTCACCCGGCCCTGTTCCCCGGAAACCAGTTCCCGTGGAAGCCCGGCGGGATCCGGTGCTGGAGATGAACCGTGGCGACAGGCGGCGCCTCGAAGGTCCGCGCGTCGAGCACGGTGAAGTCCGTGGTGTCGCGCGCGGTGTCGATGACGAGCCCGACGAGCCAGCCCTCGTCCTCGCCGGCCTCCGGCCCCGCCGGCACGAACACGAATTCTCCCGGGACGCGGTCGGCGCCGAATTCGTGCACGCGCCGCTCCCCCCTTGCTAAGTCGTGCTTGTAAATCTGCGTCGCGCCGACGAGTTGCGTGTTGCCGTCGGCGGGGATCGAGACCGAGTAGACGTAGCGGTGCGGCCTCCCGAAGCGTCGCTCGTCGATCCGTGGGAACTCCTGCGCCGCGGGGTCGATCACCCGCCGGTCGACCCGCCCCGTCGCGAGGTCTGCGGTCCAGCGCTCCAATCGGCCGGGCGCGTCGAGGCCGCCGCCGGGCCTGGTGAACACCGTTTCGTAAGCGACGACGTCGAGAACCACCCGCCCGTCCGCGTCGTCGAAGGCGTTGGCGACGTGGAAGACGAAACACGGCTCGACCGCACACCACACAATGTCGGCGGCCGTGCCGTGCCGGGGGAGCAGGCCGACGCGGGCTTGGTGGGTGAGGTTCCATCGAAACGGGAAGCGGTGGCCGGCGAGCAGCGCCCGCATCGAGAAGGTGAGAGGCAGGTCCAGCACGACCGCGAAACGCGCCGTCATCGCACAGTCGTGGATGCAGGGTCCGTGCTCGACCGGGATCGGCACGGCGCGCACGACCCGGCCCGCGGGTGAGAGGACGACGTGGCGGACGCTGTCCCAGACGCGGCCGTCGTAGGCGACGGCATGCGTCTCCCCGGTCTCCGGGTCGCGGTGTGGGTGCCCGGTGAAGGCGCCGGTGAGTGTGCCATCGAACGGGTCGTAGCGCTGCGTTTCCAGGTCCTCCGACAGCGCGACGGGGTAGCTGCCGGCCTCGACCACCGCGAAGGTACGACCGCCGATCTCGACGACATTGGTGTTGACGGTGTCATCGCCCCGTCGCGGCCCTGGGGCGGCGGGTCGGCCGAGCGCCGCGGAGGCCGCGCGCGAGCCGATCCAGCGGTTGCGGTACCACAGGGCCTTGCCGTCCTCGATGCAGAGACCGTGCACCATGCCGTCGCCCAGGAACCAGTCGTGGCCGCGCGTCGTCGGGCGGGCGGGGTTGGCGCCCATCTTGAGGTAGCGCCCGTCGAGCCCCTCCGGGATCTTCCCGGTCACTGGCAGATCCCGCAGTGTTACCTCCTCGCGCATCGGTGTATGTACGCCAACGACGAAGGGGTGCTGCGTCCCCGGCAGACGAAGTCGGTTGCAGGCCGCTACCAGCGAGACGAGGCCCTCGGCGGCTGCACGCAGGGTCCACTCGGAGGGATTCGGCATCGGTTGCGTTCTCGGGGCGCTGCGGGCGAGGGCCGTCGTGAAGCGGGGCGCTCCCGGCCCGCGGACGATGACAACGGCCTTACTCACGTGGGTCAAATCGGCGGTCTGGCCGACAATGTATCTTCCAACGTCGACCCAGGCGATCAGACCGTTGCACCACGTCGACGGGTTAATCAGCCCCGGTAGCGGCGCGCGGCGATGGCTCGGCCAGGGCGCGGGCGTCTTCAATGAGCGAGTAAGGACTTCCCTCAGGGCATCTCCCCCGTGACCCGAACCTGCGCACCGCCGAACACGACGGCCTGGCGCAACGGCGGCCGCGACAAGCCGTAGATCAGGCGTGGTTCTGCCGGTGCGCTGACTGCATCCAGCGCGGCGCGATGCTCCGGGGAGAGTACGAGATCCAGCGCGGCGATGTTGTCGGCCACCTGCGCCGGCCGACTTACCCCCATCAGCGTGGAGGCCACACCGGATCGCCCGACGACCCAAGCGAGCGCGACGCGCGCCGGCGATTGCCCGACCGCCTCCGCCACCCGTCGCACCCCCTCGACGATGTCCCAGTTGCGCGGGGTGAACAGGCTGTCGCCGAACGGGTTGGCCCCGTCGAGTCGCTTGTCGTTGGCGGGGCGCGCCTCGCCTGACTTCGCCGCGTCTTTCGGCAGGCCGCCGGCACGGGGACCGGCAGCCTCCACCGTCGCGCGGTCGTACTTGCCGCTCAGAAGCCCGTAGGCGAGCGGTGACCACGGCACCACACCCATGCCGAACTCGGCGGCGAGCGGGACGTGCTCGTCCTCCACCTCCCGGTTCACCAGCGCGTAGAAGTACTGCAACGCGATCGGCCCCGGCAGGCCGCGCAGGGCGGCCAGTGTCGCGAGCTTGGCGACGTACCACGCGGGCGTGTTCGAGAGACCCCAGTACCGGACCTTCCCGGCGCGCACGAGACCGGCCATGGTCTCGAGCAACTCCTCGGCCGGCGTGATCCCGTCCCAGACGTGCACCCAGTAGAGATCGACATAGTCCGTCCGCAGGCGGCGCAGCGAGCCGTCCAGCGCCGTATGGACATGCTTGGCACCGTTGCCGCCTTCGTGCGGCCCCTTGCCCGTGGCGAAGCCCGACTTTGTCGCGAGGACGATCAGGTCGCGCAGGCCGCGCTCGCCGATGAAGCGGCCGAGCATCGCCTCACCCTGACCGCCCGCATACACATCGGCCGTGTCCACGAAGTTGCCGCCCTGCTCAAGGTAGGCGTCGAACACGGCGCGGCTGCCGGTCTCGTCCAGCCCCCAGCGCGCGGTGCCGAAGGTCATGGTGCCGAGCGCGAGCGGACTGACCGCAAGGCCGGAGCGGCCGAGCGTGCGGTAATGCGTGAGGTCCATTATTGAATATCCCTGCTGATACCGCACAGGGTAGCGCTGCCGATCGTTGAGGATTAGCCCCAAACATCGGCAAGGGCTTGTGAGCGGAGTTCAGGAATGCGACGGGGCATCTGCAAAGGGTCCAGGCCGTGTCAAAACTCGGGAATTGGGGCTTTTGCGGTCGGGTGACGTTCGGGTCTCGCGAGACTGGTCTGTTCATCGCGTCGAACGGGTTCTTACGGTCGGGAGACGGCCAGTTTTTGGT
>NZ_VRVE01000040.1:0-35728 GCF_008040035.1 Methylobacterium sp. WL9 | reverse complement strand
CCGGTGGCCTCGGCACGGCCGGCATCGCGGCGCGCGCTTCGGCCGGGGACCGCGCCGTGGTCAACGCGACGCGCGGCACGACACCGGAACAGCTGCGCGGCGGTCAGCCGGTGCTGGATCAGAACTACGCGCTCGGTGTGCCGGCGTCCGGGCCGGAGGTGATCCGCTTTGCTACGGACAACGCGACGAAGCTCGGCGAACTGCAGCGCGTTGTCGAGGGCTCCATCGGCGGTGGCCCGACCATGGCCGCCTTCTACGCGAACCGGCCGGCACAGATGCAAGCCGCTGCGAACAACGCCTTCGACACGATCGCGCCGCAGAGCGCCAACCCGTCCACGCTCGGGCCTCGTGTAGCCGAGGCCGCACAAGGCTCGCTCGACGAGGTGCGCCAGGGCATCAACGCGGCGACGCGACCGGCCTACGACGCCGCCGGCCGCCACGTTCTCGACCCTGCGGACTTCGAACCGATCGCCCGCGATCCGGCCTTTCAGGCGTCGCTGCGGCGGCTGCGCGCGACAAGGTGCTGGGCCCGACCTACGCGGGGCAGGAGGACAACTCGGTCGCCGTCATCGACGCGGTCACGAAGGACATGCGCGACCGCGGTGTCGCGCTCGGCAATGCGGCCAACCCCGGCTTCAGCTCGCAGACGTCGGGCCTGTATGGCAGCGGCGCCGCCGAGGCGCGCGGCATCGCTCGAGATCCGGCCCGCGGCGGTATCCAGGAATACGACGACGCGCTGACCCAGCAGGCCCAAGCCCGCACGCAGAACCTCGACCCGCTGCAGCAGGGTCCGCTGGGTCAGATCGCCGGGGGTGGCGACGGCCGTGGCACGCTGAACGGCACGCAGGCCGTCGCCGACGCGATCCTGCCGGCCGTGCCGCTGACCGGCGGCCAGGGCGAGTTGGCCGACGCCACGCGCCGCATCGGTGCGCTGGACCCGGAAGGCATCGCGCAGCTGGTGCGCCAGCGCTTCGCCGACCAGTACGAGCACAGCGCCACGGGCCTGGTGGGCGGCCCGGCGCAGGGCGGCGGCGCCAAGTTCGCGAAAGACATGGCCGGCGACCGCGCGTCGCAGAAGCAGGCCAACATCGACGCGGTGCTCGGCGCGCTGCCCAACTCGCCACAGGCCGTGGATTCGGTGGACCGGACCCTGGACGCGCTGCGCGTTACCGGGCGCCGGCTACCGGCCGGATCGAACACCGCGGCCGATCGGGCGGTGCAGCAGAACCTGTCCGAACCCTCGATGCTGGGCGAAGCGGCGACGGCGGGTCGCTCGCTCGGCGCGGCGGCGTTGTTGATCGGGCGCGGCGTCCGGGATAAGGCGCAGCAAGTGCAGCTTGGGCGGCAGACCGGCCGGCTGGCGGATCTCTTCACGGCGCCGGACAGCGCGGCGCAGATCGCGGCCATCGCCGAGCGCGGCGTCGAGCCGGTCCTTCGGAACGCACTCTCCCGCTTCTTCGTGCAGAGCCCGGGAGCGCTCAATGCCCGGTAACGATCTCGCCGCCACCATCCGGGCGGAACTACATCGTCTTGCCGCCGGCAGCTTCGATCTCATTCTCGACGGACAGATTGTCGGGAGCGTCGTTCGCGAGGTTACGGCAAGCGGGTATGAGCAGTGCTGGCACGCCGAGCTACTGGAAGATGCACCGCCGGACCGCCGGCCCAGCCCGTTCAGCGCGACCGAGCACTCCTTCTCTTAACTCGGCGCGGTGATCGACTGGCTCAAGGGCGCACTGATCCACGCAGGAAAAACCTGAGGGTCGTCGCCAAAGCTCGGGCCCACTTGCGACCCGACCCGGTACCTCGCCGCCGCCTATTACGATGAGCTTTCGACCCACGTGTCAGGCACCTGGATCTTCGCCTCGATGCCGGCGTGCTCGGACAGGAGCGACAACAGGTTGCCCCCGCTGATCAGCTCGATCGGCTTGCCGTTGGCGAACTCGAAGGCGGCCTTCCCGTACCCACTCGTTGCAACCAGAATACCCTTCGAGGCGCCCTCGTTCAGCATGGTCCCATAGAGGTCGCGGACCGCGCTGACGCCCACGGTGTGCTTGTAGCGCTTGGCCTGGATAACGACCTTGCCGCCGAAGATGGGTCGTTGATCGAAAGCCACACAATCGACTCCGCCGTCTCGTGATGATTGCGTCAGCCGCGCCTCAAGACCCATGGCCTCAAAGAGGTTGGTAATTAGGGACTCGAACTCGCTGGGCGTCAGCTCCATCAGGTTCGGTCGGCTGTCGAGGGTCGAGAGCACGTCGTCTTCTGCGATGAAGCGGCGGTCGACCATGTTGATGTCGACGATCGGCTTCACGGCCACAAGTTCGGACGGGTGGCCGGAGACATTGGCCCGAAGCTGTCTCAGGCACACGGCCGGCTCAACCCGTTCTAGGTGGAGCTGCGCGAACTGCTCCGCCGGCACACGGACGGAGACGAGGCAGGGGCGGACTGGGCGGCCAGTGGCCCTGTCGATCGTCGAGACGAAGACGCTGATTACGGCGACCTCGACCACCTGCTCCACGTCGGAGGCGAACACCTCGTGGAGAAGCCGCAGTGCCGTCTGAGCCAGAATGCTCGCGTAGAGGGCCTGACGGGATTTATCGGTGCGCTTGGTCTCCGTGATATCGTCTGTCGACTTCACGTAGCGGTATTTCTCCACCGTCGGGATGACCTCGTCGATAGGTGGAATTTGATAATCGACCACGAGCTGCTTCGACTCGGGCACGAAGGCGATGCTGTGCTCCTGAGGGAAGGTGTCGGGATACGCGGCACGCTGAAAGACGGCCTCGAAATAGGCGATGACAGCCTCGGCTTGGCCTTCCGTGTAGGCGTCGCGTAGCGCTGAGATTTCGGCGTTGTGGCGGTCGGCTTTAGCTTGCAGCTCCGCGAGGGCGGCGGCTCGACGTTTCTTGATGCCTTCGAATTCCCGGGTCAGCGCCGCGTGTTCGGCCTCGGCGTTCTGGACAAGCCTCTGGTGACGGCCGTTTGCGCCCGGCATGAGCTTCCCGAGGAATCCAACCGGCCTCGGCATCAGCGCCGCCAAGGCGGGCACCGCTGGTAGTCTTAGCTGCGGGTCATCATCGAGGTCTCCCTCGGACACGCGACCCAGCAATTGGTCGAAATCGATGGATAGGTCCTGGGCGAGCGCGGACTCTAGGATGCCGTTCAGCCCTGCGATCTGTTCGGCCAGCTGGTCATTCTCCGCCTGGGCCTCTTCCTGCCGGGCTTCGAGGTAGGCCTGCCGCTCGAATTTCTCCATCTGCTTCAATTCATATGCTGCAGCCTTCGCGTGCCGGACCCTGGCTCGCTCCTGCGCTTTCCGAGACCGCTCAGCCTCTCTCGCCATTTGATTGATGGTGCTGACGAACCCGCGCGCCACATTGCCCTCCCAGACATTTTCGGAAGGATGCGACGCTCTCATGGTGGTTGTCGAGGTTTTCGATTAGCGCCTTAAGCCGAACCAGGCGAAACATCAGATGCCGGCTCCCGACCGCGCCTAACCATCAGAGCGGCATGAGGATACCTGCGCCGGAATACCTGCGCCGGATCGACTTCGTATCCTTACCCTGATGGGTAAGGACCTCAACAAAGTTCGCCCAGCGCCCGCCGACGAAAACGTCAGCACCCGCCGTCGCTCTCGATCCTCAGGTAGATAGTGGATGATGGGCAGCGTGCGCACTACGCTGCGAGGTTCTGGTCAGCGTTGTTGGTCTTTGTGATCGCGGTGGGCGGCGGCGAGAACCACCCGCGTCGTCCGCACACCGCCCGGCACGCTGGTTGCAACGCCGCTCTTGAGGAAACGCCGCAGACCGCCAGGGAGACCCCTCGCATGATGTTCGGCCTGTTTTTCGTGACCTGCCTCGCGTCGAACCCGGCGCACTGCGTCATGCGAACGCACTATTTCGACGAGCCGGTGACAACACCGCAGCAGTGCCTCGCCATCGCCCAGCCGACCATGGCAAGCTGGCAGAACGATCACGAGCACGAGCGCTGGCGGATTGAGAGGTTTCGATGCGGGAAGCCGCCGCGCGATCCGGGGTCGGTGATCTGATCCATCCCACCGTCCGCCTCCCAGAGCCCGGCCAGCACCTGCTGAGCCGGGCTTTTTCGTGCGCGCGACGATCAGGACGGCGGCAGACCTCGCGCATCGTTGTATCGCTGTTGAGCCGAGCGAGATTTAAACAGGTCGTACTGAACCTTCACATGCTTCTTGGCCTGATCGCCTCGAAATCCACGGTATCCTGGGAACACCGGCATCTCGTTGAACTTGAATACCTCGTCGATCTTTGAAAGCAACTGGGCCGTCGTCAGCGACTTATCCCGTAACATCATGTTTTCGACGTAAGCAAAGAATGCGTCGCCGGCGACCATCTGCAGTTTTAACTCGTGTTCGCTTAGATAGTTTTTAGCGGTCTCCGCGTCTTTGAGGGTCGGTCGGGCGTTCAACTGCGTGGTCATGCCCATCCGCTCTCTGCTGGCGTCAGCGCGGCTCAGAAGTAGGTCTTGGGCAGTCTGTTCGCAGGCGGCCCAGTGGAACTTGTCCTGCATCCGAGCGAAGAAGGCGCGCACTAGGTCAGAGGCCGGGTCGTAGTCGCTGGCGACTGCGGCCACGCACGCACGCACGCGGGAGTACAGGTTCTTCTCGTCGAACCGGATCTCCCGCACCTTTTCGGCGAGAGACTGGGCCGCGACGGGGTCGTCGCGCAGGCGCTTTTCGTTCAGCGCATAGCCGTGGACGACGTACTCCTTGAGGATGCGGAAGGCCCACTGGCGGAACTCTGTGGCCCGGGGAGATCGCACGCGCATTCCGACAGCGAGGATGGCGTCGAGGTTGTAGTGCTCGACGTCTCGCTCAACCTGTCTCCCGCCTTCCTCGCGAACTGTTCGGAATTTCCGAATGGTTGCCTCTCGCGAGATTTCCCTTTCCTTGTAGGCGTTTGCTAGGTGCTCATTGATCGTCGGAACGCCCTTCCCGAAAAGCTCCGCCATTTGCGCCTGGGTCGCCCAAAGAGTGTCCCCGGCAACGTCGACTCCGAAGTCGATCTTGGTGTCGGCAATCTCGAAGGTGGCTTTGGGCACCTCCAGCCGGTCGGCGAGCCCACGGAGCGCAGATGCACCTGCATCGCGCACTTTGCCGATCGTCCACTCGACGAAACCGGGCTTCTTGCTGTTGTCATTCTGTGACATGTCCACCGCTCTCTCTTGTGCGTCGGAAAAATCCGTCGGCAGAGATCTGGACACGTCCTCCGGATCGTGGTGTTGATCCGCTTGCACAGGTTGGTGTCCGGCCTTCGGCCGACCCCGCTACGAGCAAGCCGCCTCCGAATCATCGGGGCGGCTTGTTTCGTTTCGGAACAGGAAGACTGACTGCTTCGCCTCAGGTTGTCGATGAGGGCGAGCAGGTTGCACCCCGATATCCACCGCCCGCGTCGCAGATGCATCAGTCGACGTGAAGACGGCCGGCGTTAACTGCCACTTAACCATACCCGCATACTCGGAACCGGCGCGCGGATAGCCTCCCCGCCCTACCTTCGACCCCGCAGCCTCTGGCCGGCGGGGTCTTTTCGTTTCGGCACCGTGGCCTGCCGGCCATAGCCGACTCGGCCGACCGCATCTTATTCGGTCGCCATGCTCACCGATCTCCCGCCCGAGGTCGCCGGCTGGCGTGACGCCATCCAGTGGCTCAGCCCATCCGTTCCGCCGTGTCGCTACCTGTCTCCGGCCCGCTGGAGCACAATGCGTGAAAACGCCCTCGACTTCCTCGAACGGTTCGGGGCCGAGGCGCACCAGCTCGGCTGGACAGCGTCCGAGCTGTTCGGGGTGCACCCGGAGAACGGCACGCTGCGCGTCGACTGGTGCGGCGTCCTGATGGTGAGCGGGGACAAGGCAGCGTCCATTTCGGCCAACCGGATCGCCTTCACGCGCACGGCCGGCTACCGCGACACTCCCGGCATGCCGCGCGGGATGCCGATCTGGGAGTTCGCCGTGAATCGGAAGGCTGCGGCCTGAGAGCGGGCCGCTCAGCCGCTGGCGGGCATCTTCTTCAGCGCCACGCCGACGTCCCGCGCGAACACCATGGCGGCAGCCTTCGCCTTGCCCTCGCTCGGGAAGCCTTCTTCATGCGCGAGCGTCTGATCGCGGAATATGAATGACCACCGCCACAGGCCGAGCTCGGTCTCTCGAAACTTGAACATTGGCCGGCCTCCGCATGAACACGGACACAAGGGTGCCGAGCATGCATGCGAAGTGACGCCACGAGCCCATGCAGCGGGTTGTCCCCGCTATCCACAGAACTCACAGGCATGCCCTGCCGCGCGTTGACCGTTCGGCCTTTCTGTTCTCTTTCCGTTCGCTTCGCGATGAGAGGACGGCATGCACATCGTCACGGTCGACGAACTGCCCGTGGACAGCCTGGGCACCGTCCATGTGCCCTTCATGGGGCCGGCCGTCTGCGCGGGGTTTCCGTCGCCGGCCGACGATTTCCTGGAAGAGGCTTTGGGGCCTACCGCGATGGCTGGTGTCGAACCCACCGGCGACCTTCCTCTGGCGGGTGTCGGGATCGTCCGTGATCGGCGCCGGCATCCACGACGGCGACATCGTCATCGTCGATCGCAGCACCGAGCCAGCGCACGACGACATCGTGCTCGCGATCGTCGAGGGGGTGGCCTCGCTGAAGCGCTACCGGATCGACGGCAACCGGGCGACGCTCGCTTTCGACAGCCCGGATCTACCAGCGACGCCAATCGAAGACATTGCCGAGGCTACGATGTGGGGCGTCGTCACTACGTCGTTGCGCCTGCACAGACCGCTTGTTCGGGGCCGGCGGTGAGCCGCGCCATCGCGCTGATCGACGGCAACAGCTTCTACTGCTCCTGCGAGCGGGTGTTCGATGGGAAGCTCGCCGGCGTCCCGGTGATCGTCCTGTCTAACAACGATGGATGCGCCATCGCCCGCACCGCCGAGGCCAAGGCGCTCGGGATCAAGATGGGCGATCCCTACTTCAAGATCCGCGACCTCTGCCGAGCACAGGGCGTGCGCGCGTTCTCGTCGAACTATACGCTCTACGGCGACATGAGCGCCCGCACGAACGCGGTCTACCGGGGCTTCGCGTCGGCCATTGAGATCTATTCGATCGACGAGAGCTTCCTCGATCTGACGGACGTGCACCCCGACCGTCGCCTCGAGCTCGCTCGAGATCTCCGCGCGACGGTGCGGGCCTGGACCGGCATCCCGACCTGTGTCGGCATCGGTGCCACCAAGACGCTGGCCAAACTCGCCAACCACATCGCGAAGTCGATCGCGCCGCTCGACGGCGTCTGCGACCTGACCGATCCAGAGGCCTACGCGCACTGGCTCGGCCGGGTCCATGTCGGCAAGGTCTGGGGCATCGGACGCGCCTCGCTCGCCAAGCTCGAAGCCATGGGCGTCGACACCGTCGCGGACCTGCGCGACCTTGATCCCCGACCAGTGCGCAAGGCGATGACGGTGGTGGGCGAACGCATCATCCACGAGCTGCGCGGCGTCTCCTGCCTGCCGCTCGGCCTGATGCCGGCCCAGCGCAAGGGCTGCGCTGTCACCCGCTCGTTCGGTAGCCGTGTCGAGGATTACGCCAGCCTGGAGCAGGCGGTCTCCGCCCACGCGACGCGGCTCGGCGAGAAGCTCAGACGCGAAGGCCTCGGCACCGACCACGTCACGGTGTTCTTCCATACCTCCGAGCACAACCGCGATCATCCGCAGCGCTCGGTCTCGACGGTCGTCACCCTGCCGGAGGCGTCGAACGACACCCTGGTGCTGATCAAGGCGGCACTGCACGGCGTCGCGAAGACCTGGCGGCCGCAGGGCGACCCGCCGTGGCGCTACAGCAAGGCCGGAATCATCACCGTAGACCTCGTGCCGCTGGTGGCGAGCCAGAGGGCCTTGATCGGCCAACTGGATCGCGAGCACGGCGCAGCGCTGATGGCGGCGCTCGACGCCTGCAATACTCGCTTCGGCCGCGGGGCCGTCGTGCCGGCGCGTGCAGGTTTGGAGCGGGCCCGGGCGGGATGGTCGACGAAGTTCGAGATGCGGACGCCGCGCTACACGACGCGGCTCGACGAGCTGCCGGTTGCCCATGCCTAACGGCGGTAATCTGACGCCTAGTACTCGCCGCTAATGTCCGTAAGGGGTCGATTCTGTTGAAAAACTCTCGTGTTGCAGCGGTTGTGATGAGGTGATTCACTCCTGTCGAGAGATGGAGATCGCAGCAGATGATGGGACCTCGGCAAGTCGAGCAGGGTGCCCTGTTCTACGAGTTCTCGCTTGAGACGCACGTCCCCACCGACCATCTGCTTCGCTCCATCGACCGCTTCGTCGACCTGACCGGCCTGCGCCAGGAGTTGGCCCCGTTCTACGCTTCGACGGGCCGCCCCTCCGTCGATCCCGAGTTGATGATCCGCATGCTGATCGTCGGCTACTGCCTCGGCATCCGCTCCGAGCGCCGGCTCTGCGACGAGGTCCACCTCAACCTCGCCTACCGCTGGTTCTGCCGGCTCGGACTCGACGGCCGGGTGCCGGATCATTCCACCTTCTCCAAGAACCGCCATGGCCGCTTCCGCGACAGTGACCTCCTGCGTCGCCTGTTCGAGACCGTGCTCGCCCGCTGCATCGCCGAGGGGCTCGTCGGTGGCGAAGGCTTTGCCGTCGACGGCAGCCTGATCAGGGCCGACGCCAATCGGCAGAAGGGAGTCGAAGGCTCTGCCGGCCTACCGCCCGAGGTCGTGAGCCGCGCTGCTCAGGAGTACCTCGCCGTCCTCGACCAGGCCGCCTTCGGGGCCGCGACGCCGGTGCCGCCCAAGTTCATCTCGCCCGCCGATCCGGCCGCGCGCTGGACCGGAGCGCACGGCGGGCAGGCGTTCTTCGCCTACACGGCCAACTATCTGATCGACCTCGACCACGCGATCATCGTCGACGTCGAGGCGACCACGGCCATCCGCCAAGCCGAGGTTACAGCGGCCAAACGCATGATCGAGCGTGCGCGCGAGCGCTTCGACCTCTATCCGGCCCGGCTTGCCGGCGACAGCGGTTACGGTTCGGCTGAGATGCTGGGTTGGCTCGTCTACGAGCACGGCATCGAGCCGCATATCAGCGTGTTCGACAAGTCGACCCGCACCGACGGCACCTTCTCACGCGCCGACTTCACCTACGACCAGCCGGGCGACGTCTACCGCTGCCCGGCGGGCCAGGTGCTGACCACGACCGGCACCCTGGTCAACGACGGGGCGACGCTGCTGTACCGGGCGAGCAAGTTCGACTGTGCGCCATGCCCGTTGAAGGCGCGGTGCTGTCCGAACGAGCCGGTGCGCAAGGTCCCGCGCTCGATCTACGAGGGCGCGCGGGACATGGCCCGCGACATCGCGCGGTCCGAGGAAGGCAAAACCTCACGACGCGAACGCAAGAAGGTCGAGATGCTGTTTGCCCACCTCAAGCGCATCCTGAAGCTGGACCGCCTCCGGCTACGAGGACCGAACGGAGCGAAGGACGAGTTCCACCTCGCAGCCGCCGCCCAGAACCTGCGGAAGCTCGCCAAGATCATCCCGGTCCCGCAGCCGAGCCCGGCTTGACCGGCAGGGGACACCCGGCCCGGGAACGAGAATTCATCCCGCCCACGCTCCGATCTCGGCCGCCGACGAGTTTTTCAACGAAATCGGTCGAAAGCGGCCCCGGCAGCGGTGTACCAAGCGTCCAGATTTCGACCACTAGACCGCCGCCGCGCGCTACGGCGAGTAAAAGATTCAAAAATATCAGCGCGCTCGCGAAGCTACTGCATTTCATTGCGCATTGGTGCGTTGCCTGAACGTCACGAGTCGCACCTGAGCCATGCATGCGCGTCCATGAAACCCCGGATGAACGGTATATCGTCCTGAACGGCCGGCTTTGGCGACGCCAGCGGCCGGATCTTGAGGTGCAGCAACGCGACCAATTGGTGCACGAACTTATGGATGCACGACGGGCCCTCAGAGCGGGCAGGCGATCGGGCGAACAGGCTGTGATCGCTCAGGCTCGCGCTGCTGTAGATATAATTAAACGGGACCTGGGCGAGTTGGGTCCGGTGTGGTGGACGGACGGCGCGCCGGACCTTGATCGGCGTTTGGTCAAGAACACGAGCTATGCTGGTTGGTACGACGAACTGCCAGCTTCAGAGAAGACAGAACCGCCTCACCGTTGATCTCAGCCGTCCTCTCTTCAGCGCTATAAGGCGTAGGTGTAGTTCATTTAATCACGCTGACAGATTGACGCGGCCAAAAATGAATATTTTTTAGCCAGACATAGTCATTGAACCTGCACTAGAAGCAGGCAGGCGCCATTTTTGAATAGCTAGTCGTCAAAATATTTTCTATGCAGCCGGCACGTACCGCTGCTATTTCTCGACTACGGTCTCATCGTTTCAAATCTGTTGTACTTAGAACTAGTATTTCCACCAACAATTCGGGAATACCTCGGTATACAGTCAAATTATGCTTTCGGGACGACATTGCTTTAATCCAGTAGGAAAGTCGGAGGGCTACGATGCCTAGACACTACTGCCTTAATCCCCACGATCAATATTCCCAATCGGAATTGCTGGTGGAGTTCGAAGCAAGAGGCGAGGGTATCAAGTTGATATCGGCGCAAGATGCCTCAGGCGACGACGTTCTCTGTGAACTTGAGGACATCGAAAGACGAGCGCTCGAAAGCGAGATCACCGCCGACTGCCACCAGAACATCCCGGCCCTAGGCGGTTTCTTACACAAACGCCCGATCATCGAACAACCGAGAGTAGGATTGACATGAGCACGCACGCAGACGTCGAACGAGCTCGGCAAGACGGCAGCGCGGACAAATTTTCGGACGCGGCGAAGGCCGGGGCGGACAAGATCACCGATAAGGGCCTCTGGACGATCCCTTCCGGCATGGAACAATCGATCCGTCGCATCGGCGAGGCAACGGAACGCTACGGCCGCACCTTTGGCTTTTCCGGCAAGGAAGGGACGCAATTGGCAACGCAATCCCAGCAGCATATGGACGCCATGAAGCAGTGCGGGACGGTGCTGACCAAGGCGTTTCAGGACTCCTCGGATACCTGGATGGCGATGATCCAGGACCAGTGGAAGCGCAATCGCGACGGCATGGACAAGCTGATGCAGGCCAAGACGGTCCATGAGTTTAGTGTGATCCAGGGTGAACTGGTTCGAGAGAACCTAGAACAGGTCCTCAAGGACAGCCGCGCCCTTGCGGGAAGGTCGATGAGTGCCGCTGTCGAGGCCAAGCAGGCCCTCGTCTCCCTATCGACCAAGGCTACCGACGACAAAGCCTAAGCCCCGTCAGGTGAAAACGATAAAGGACGGCCTGATGCATCCGGTCATGCTGCCGCTGCTGGTGTCCGTCCTTCTAACCAGCATCGGCTTGTCGTCCCTGTGGATGGACCGCCTCCACGGGCCCTCGTTAATGTTCGCGCTTCCATAGGCTGCTTCAGAAGGCCTGGTCGTTCGGACTTTCCTTGGAAGCAAATGGCATCGTGATTAAACTCGAATCTGGCCCCGGCTACAATCGCCCGGCGTCATGGTCGAGCACGAAGCATATGCGGATCGCTATCTCTGCTCGCTCAATGGCGATCAACGAGGACTCATGATCGGATTGGATTGTAAGCGACGTCGAAAAGCGGATTTCAGCATTACCGTCTCGGCTCAGGGTAGGTTGCGCCAGATCGCAACCCCTATAGAGACGGTCAGTATTCCGCCGCGCGGGCTCACCGCTAGCGATCTGATTTCCATGGCCCGTGCCGCCCGCGATCGCCCGGAGGAGGGCGAGAAATCCAAATAAGAGTACGTCAGAGCCCGCCCCGTTTTCAGGATCGGGATGAGCTCTGAAGCCGGGCACCGAAGGGCAACAGGGTACCCAGGCCCCCACAACTCACATGAGCGACAGCGGTTCAGCTTTTGTCGGCTTGCCGACAGATTTGCCTCGCGTTGCCGGCTCGACCCCGCCGCCCGATCTGATCACGGGTCGGCGGGGGAGGTCGACGATCTCACCAGCGGGTTGAGCCTGATACGCGACGCGGCTCGATCGGCAGAATGCTCTCTCTGGCTTAATGGGAGACCTGCCGAAGATACCCGCGGCGGTCTCGGAACGAGATTGTTCGATTACTCCACGGCCTGCCGTTCGGCCGGCGGTGCTACCGTTGGGGCTACAGCAAAAAAGCCGCGCTGTTGGCTCGTGGCGATGAGGCAGTCCCGCAGAGTCCTTCGATTGCCGTTCGCAGGGCCGCCGGGGAGAACGGTTTGAGTAAGCAGCGATTGACGCCCGCCTGCCGAGCTCGAACGAAGTTTTCGGCCTGCGTTGGGGTCGTCATCATGACAAAGGGCGTCTCGCGTAGGCTTTCATCAGCGCGAACGCGGCGTAGGAGCTCGTACCCGGTCATCGGGCTCATATTCCAATCGGAGATCACAAGGCCGTAACGACGCTCGGTCATCGCCGCTAGGGCGGCCGTGCCATCGGCAGCCTCATCGACATCCGGAAATCCGATCTGACCCAGCACAGCACGCACTACAGCCACCACGGCCGGCACGTCGTCCACGACAAGTACCGGCATCGAGCGATGGTCGGTCATCAGCTACTCTGAGATCCACGGGATGACCCCGCCGCCCGAACAGGTCAGGCTAGCGGGGTCTTGTCGTGTCCACACGACGGATAGCCAATACGCAACGCGGCTTGGATGGAAGGATGCCGGCGAAGGGTTGAGCGAGGGTGAATGGCGCCGGCACGCTGAGATCGTCTCGTGCTGCTCTATCTACCGCCGGCATCGTGGCTGAGGGAGCCGGCCGCGGCGTTCGCCCTCGCAGAATAGGCGGCGGCTCTAGTTAGGCCCGCGTCCACCTGGACAGGACCGAGTCCATCTTGCGCCCGATACCGGCTGATCGAGACCGCGGAGGCGTGGTCATCCGAGACAGCCCTGCGGCCGGGCGCCTTGCCGGCGTAGGCCCCGCCACAGCCTCCAAACACTGCGGTGATGAAAGCGACCGTCCCTGTGAAACGTCGGAGCATCAGCCGGCCGCAAGGATCGCTGTGTGAGACAAAACTGTGAGACGGAAACCGCAACGCCAGCCTATCGGCAGACCGCTAGGCTGAAAGCGCAGCAATGTGAAGGCTTTAGTCGAGGAGAAAGTTGGAGCGGGTACCGGGAATCGAACCCGGGTATTCAGCTTGGAAGGCTGCTGCTCTACCATTGAGCTACACCCGCATGCGGCGCCGGATAGCATGGCGCCGCGGCGTTGAGAAGATGTGTCGATCAGGCTGGTTTGGTGGGGGAAGTAGGACTCGAACCTACGAAGCTTACGCAGCGGATTTACAGTCCGCCCCCTTTGCCGCTCGGGACATTCCCCCAAACCGCAGGACCGCCCCAAGGGGTGGTCTCGACAGGGCGTCCTTATGGTGAGGGCGTTTCCGGGTGTCAACTGGATCGCGCGGGTCGTGAGCACCGTGTCCCGCAGTGTCACTCCGGTGCCGCGAGATCGCTGATGCGCAACTGCGCGCGCTCGGCCCCGCGCCAGCGGTCGGTGGAGAGGGTGCCGGCGACGTGGAAGTCCTGGCCGACGCCGCCGAGCAGCGCCATCCCGAGCGGCCCCTGCGCGACCCGGAAGGCGATGGCGCCGACGGTCTGGCCGTCGCGGCTCCGAAACCGGGCGCGGACGTGCCCGTTGCCGACCACCGCCGCGTCGACGAGGCGGTGGCGGGGGAGGACGAGGACCGGCTCCGGCGCACCCTGGCCGAAGGGCCCGGCGCGCTGGATGGTTTTCACGAGTTCGGCACTGGCGCCGCCGGCGCTGACGGTGCCGTCGATCAGCAGTGCCTCCGCCTCGCGGGCTTCGGCCACGGCCGAGGCGAGGGCGGTCGCGAGATGCGTGGTGAAGGCGGAAAAATCCGAAGAGGGCAGGGTGACGCCCGCGGCCATGGCGTGGCCCCCGCCTTTCAGTGCCAGGCCCGCCTCGACCGCGGCGTGCACGGCGCGGCCGAGATCGGCCCCGAGGATCGAGCGGCCGGAGCCGGTGGCGGTGCCGTCGGGGCGGATCGCGAAAGCGAAGGCCGGGCGGCCGAAGCGCTCCTTCAGACGCGCCGCGATCAGCCCAACGATGCCGGGGTGCCATTCAGGCGATCCGGTAACGAGGACCGGCCGGTCGGGCTCGGCCATCAGGTCGCGGTCCATGGCGGCCTCGGCCTCCTCGACGGCCAGCGCCTCGATCGCCTGCCGCTCGCGGTTGAGACGATCGAGTTCGGCGGCGATGCGGGTGGCCTCGACGGGGTCGGCGGTGCCCAGCAGCCGCGCGCCGAGGCCGGCATCGCCGATGCGCCCGCCCGCATTGATGCGCGGCCCGACGAGATAGCCGAGATGCCAGGCTTCCGGCGGCTCGCTGAGGCCCGCCGCGTCGAACAGGGCGGCGATCCCCGGCCGTCCCCGGCCGCGCATCACGGTCAGGCCCTGCACCACGAAGGCGCGGTTGAGGCCGAGCAGCGGCACGACGTCGGCGACGGTGGCGAGCGCGACGAGGTCGAGGGAATCGGTGAGCGCCGGTTCTTCGCGAGTGGCGAAGGCGCCGAGCCCGCGCAGCCGGCGGTTCAGGGCGACGAGCGTCAGGAACACCACCCCGGCCGCGCAGAGATGGCCGAGGCCCGACAGGTCGTCGAGCCGGTTGGGGTTCACCAGCGCCACCGTCGGCGGCAAGTGTTCGGTGGCGGCGTGGTGGTCGAGCACGACGGTGTCGAGGCCGAGAGCCTTGGCGGCTTCCAGGGGGGCGTGGCCTGCCGTGCCGCAATCGACGCAGACGAGGAGGCGCGCGCCGCCCTCAGCCAGCGTCGTCACCGCCGCGACGTTGGGGCCGTAGCCCTCGGTGATGCGATCGGGGATCCAGATCTGCACCGGCACGTCGAAACTGCGGAGATAGCCGGCCAGCAGCGCGGCGCTCGCAGCGCCGTCGACGTCGTAATCGCCGAAGATGGCCACCGGCTCGCGGGCGGTGACGGCACGGGCGAGCCGGTCGACGGCGGCCTCCATGTCGACGAGCACGGACGGGTCCGGCATCAGGTCTCGGATCTTCGGGGCCAGGAACTTTTCCGCCTGATCCGGCCGGACGCCGCGGCTGGCGAGGATGCGCGCGAGCAGGTCCGGCAGGCCGTGCGCCTGGGTCATCGTCGTGGCGAAGGCGTGCTGCGACGGGCCGGCACAGCGCTCGCGCCAGGGCCGGCCGAGCACGGACCGCGCGACGTCGAGGAAGGGGCGGGGTTGAGCGGGGATCACCGGGGCCGGTATAGCCGGAACGGTGGCGATGCGCGCCCTCGGCGAGGCTCTACGCCGCCATGGCCAGGGCGCGCGCCTCGCGCACCGCCGCCATGATGCGCGCCTCGTCCACCGCGAGCTCGATCGCGCGCACCGCGTGGCGGATGTTCTCCTCGGAATGGCCGGCCATGACCTGCAGGCGGAAGCGGGCGGCGCCCTTGGCCACCGCCGGGTACTCGACGAGGTTAGCGAGCAGCCCCAGCGTCGGCAGGCGGCGGCTGACCATGCGGGCGGTGCTCTCCGCTCCGACCTTGGCGCAAACAATGGCGGAGGGGTCGCCGTAGACGTCGAGGCCGGCCTCCGCGAATTGCGCGCGCAGGCTGACGACGTTGCGCATCAGTGTTTCGCGCAAGGCCCTGCCTTCATCCGAGGCGACGATGTCGAAGGCCTTGCCGATCACCGCCGTCTGCACCGGCGAGAGCGCATTCGAGAAGGTCGTCGAGGGGCTGTAGTAACGCAGGTACTCCTTGATCGTGCGCCGGTTGGTGGCGACGAAGCCGCCATTCGAGGCGAAGGTCTTGGAGAAGCTGCCCATCACGAGGTCGACCTTCCCGAGCATCCCCTGGATGCCGATATGGCCGCGTCCCTCCGCACCCAGCGCGCCGAGATCGTGGGCGACGTCGACCATCAGCGTCGCGCCAAATTCGTCGCAGAGCTCCTGCATCGCCGCGAGGTCGGGCGTGTCCGAGTCCATCGAGAACAGGCCCTCGGTGATGACCATGATGCCGTTCTGCGTGTCCTTCGCCCGGATCGCGGCGAGCTTCGCCCGACAATGGTCGAGGTCGAGATGGCGGAACAGGGAGATGTTCCGGGTCGAAGCGCCGGCGCCCTCCTGCAGGCAGACATGGGAAAGTGCGTCCATCACGATGTGGTCGGCCGAGCGCACGAGCCCGCGGATGACGCCGTAACCGGCTGCCCAGCCGGTGGGGTAGAGCACCGCCTGCTCCATCTCGAGGAAGTCGGCGATGCGGCACTCCAGGGCCACCGAACTCGCGGTGTTGCCGACGAGCACGGCCGAGCCAGCGCTGTGGACGCCGAAGCGCTTCACGGCATCGGTGGCGACCTCGGCGATCTCGGGGTGAGCGGCGAGGCTGAGATAGTCCTGCGAGGAGAAGTTGATGCCCTCGATCGGATTGCCGCCGTCGTCGCGCGCCCGGCAGGCGGTGCCGGGGCGGGTCTCGGTGGAGCGCGAGAACGGCCAATAGCCGGCCTGCCGCCGCTCCTCCTGCCACGCGAAAAAGCCGTCGCCGCGCTCCAGCAGGTTTGCGCCGGCCGGGACGCGGAAATCGCGCGCGCTGCCGGTGAGGCCGGACCGACCTGGGTCGCTGGTGTCGGTGATGCTCATGACGTGCCCGCCTGTCGCGCTTGTCGTTGCGCGTAATGGAAAGAGTTTTGCGGGCGCGGCTTGTTTTTGGCTTAATTCTGAAGGCGTTGGCGCCGAGGCCTTCGGACTCACTTAACGGATGATGTCCAGAGATGGTTTCGGTTTTCCGAAGCACAATGAATTCGACAAGGTTATTGGGTCGTTACAGCCTCTGGTCGGTTGGCGGAGCTTCGACTGTCCGGGTTTTCGTCGCGTGCTGCGATCGCAGATTGCTCGATCGATGAGCTTTGCGTACCTTGCCCGAAGCGGTCTTCGAGATACGAGCATGACGACGCTGACGATCTGAAATCTCGACGCGCGCGTAAACGCCAGTCTTCGCGACCGGACGACCCGTAACGGCCGCAGCGCGGAAGACGAGGCACACCGTATCCTCGCCGAGATTTTGACGAACCCACCACCGTCCGAACTCAATTTGGCCGAGGCGATCCGACGCCGTTTCGCGCGCATAGGTGGGATCGAATTGGAACCGCATCCGCCCGTCGCGATCACGGACCCCACCCACCTCGATCGATGATCGTGCTCGACACGAACGTGATCTCCGAACTCATGCGGCCCGAACCGAACCCGGCCGTTACCGCCTGGGTAGCCGCGCAACCACGCGATGCGCTCTATCCGACCAGTATCAATCGCGCCGAGATTCTGTACGGGATCGCAGCCATGCCGGCCGGAAAGCGCCGCGACGGAGCCGCTGCGCTGGTCGAGGCCATGTTTGCCGAAGAATTCGCTGGGCGGATTCTCCCATTCGCAGCGGAAGCCGCACCTCATTTCGCCCGCATCGTGGCAGAACGACGCCGGGCAGGGATGCCAATCGAAGGCTTCGATGCCCTGATTGCGGCGGCGACACTGGCTGCCGGGGGCTTCATCGCCACACGCGATATCGGCGGCTTCGCGAATTGCGGCCTCACCATCGTGAATCCCTGGACAGTATCCGACCCAGAATAGCTCTGCAGCCGAACGATGGGCGCACGAATGGGTGTCGATGCCGGGTTGCGTTTGCCTCGGTGGTAGGAGCCGGATGCATGGCTACGCCCGGATCGGCTCCGCCGGCAGCCAGTCCTCTGCCGCATCCTCCCCGACCGGCGCCGCCACCCTGAACCACAGCGCATACAAAGCCGGCAGGAACAGCAGCGTCAGCACCGTGCCGACGCCGACGCCGCCGATCAGCACGTAGGCGAGTGCGCCCCAGAACATCGAGTGGGTGAGGGGGATGAAGGCGAGCATGGCGGCCAGCGCCGTCAGGACCACCGGCCGGGCGCGGCGCACGGTCGATTCGACGATGGCGTCGTAGTCCGAGAGGCCGGCCGCCTTCTCGCGGTCGATCTGATCGACGAGGATCAGGGTGTTGCGCATCAGGATGCCCGACAGCCCGATCAGGCCGAGGATGGCATTGAAGCCGAAGGCCTGGCCGAAGACGAGAAGCGTCGGCACCGCGCCGCAGAGGCCGAGCGGAGCCGTGGCGAGCACCATGAACATGGTCGAGAACGAGCGGACCTGGAACATCAGCACGGTCAGCGTCACGACGAGCATCAGCGGGAACACCGCGCCGAGCGCCGCCTGCGCCTTGGCGCTGTCCTCCACGGAACCGCCGGTCTCGATGCGGTAGCCCGGCCGCAGGCCGGCCTTGATCGGCTCCAGCAGCGGCAGGATCTTTGCCGTCACGTCCGGCGGCTGCCGCCCATCGCGCACGTCGCCCTGCACGGCGATGAAGGGGTTGCGGTCGTAGCGCTTGAGCACCGCGTCCTCGGTACGGCTTTCGAGCCGGGCGACCTGCGCGAGCGGCACCGCCTTCCCGTCGCTCGTCACCAGGGTCATGCTGCCGATGGAGCCGAGGGTGCGGCGCTCGGCGGAGGGGCTGCGCACCATCACATCGACCGGGCGCAGGTTTTCGCGAACCTGCGTGGCGGGGGCGCCGTTCAGCATGGTCTGGAGCTGCATCGCGGCATCGCGGGGGCTCAGGCCCAGCAGGCGCAGGCGTTCCTGGTCAAAGGCGAGGCGCAGGTTCGGGGTCTTGTCGCCCCAGTCGAGATGGGCGAGGCGCATGTCGGGGTTGGCGGCGACGACGTCGCGCACCCGCGCCGCGATCTTGCGGAGCTCGTCGAGATCGGGGCCGATCACCCGGAACAGCACCGGGTAGCGCACCGGCGGGCCGAACACGAACTGCGTCACCCGCACCCGCGCCTCCGGAAACATCCCGGCATCGACCATGGCCCGCGCCTTGAGCTTGAGCGCGTCGCGGGCGTGGCTGCTCCCGGTGAGCACGACGATCTGCGCAAAGGCCGGATCGGGCAGTTCGGGATCGAGCGGCAGGATGAAGCGCGGCAGCCCCTGGCCGACATAGGCCGTGACGATCTTCGATTCCGGCTCGGCCCTGAGCGCCGCCTCGATCCGCTTCACCGAAGCGTCGGTAACGTCGAAGGCCGTGCCCGGCGGCATGTTGACCTCGACGATCAGCTCCGGCCGGTCGGAATTCGGGAAGAACTGCTGCTCGACGAGGCCGGCCCCGGCCGCCGACAGCACGAACAGGCCGAGCGTCAGGCCGGCGACGAGCTTCTTCCGGTCGACGCAGAGGCGCACCAGCCGGCGCAGGCGCGCGTAGTGCTTGGTGGCGTAGATCGCGTCGTGGCCGCCCTCGACTTGGCTGATCTGCGGCAGCAGCTTCACACCGAGATAGGGCGTGAAGGTTACGGCAACGAACCAGCTCACGATCAGCGAGAACGCGACAACCCAAAAGATGTTGCCGGCATATTCTCCGGCAGTGGACCGGCCGAAGCCGACAGGCAGGAAGCCGGCGATGGTGATGATCGTGCCCGACAGCATCGGCAAAGCCGTGGTGCCCCACACATGCGTGGCGGCGCTGATCCGGTCGGCGCCTTCCTCCATGCGCACCACCATCATTTCGATGGCGATGATGGCGTCGTCGACGAGCAGGCCGAGGGAGAGGATGAGCGCGCCCAGCGTGATCCGGTCGAAATCGCGGCCGGTGGCCATCATCACCACGAACACCGCCGAGAGCGTCAGCGGCACGGCGAGCGCCACGACGAGGCCGACGCGCAGGCCGAGCGTCAGCAGGCTGACGCCGACGACGACGGCGAGCGCGGTGAAGAACTTCACCATGAACTCGTCGATGGATTCGTCGATGACCTTGGCCTGATCCGAGATCTTTTCGAGTCTTAGGCCGGCGGGAAGGGCCGAGCGGATCGCGGTTTCTTCCTTGGAGAGCGCCGCACCGAGGCTGAGGCCATTGGTGCCGGGCTTCATCACGAGGCCGAGAAGCAGGGCCGGCTCGCCGTCGTTGCGAATGACGAAGCTCTTGGGATCTTCGTAGCCGCGCGTGACCTCCGCGACGTCGCCGAGCTTGAGGCTGCGCCCGCCCGTGCCGACGGGGATCGCCTTCACCGCCTCGATGCCTTCGAGCGCCCCGTCGAGGCGCAGATAGGTGCGCGGGCCGGCGGTCTCGACGAAGCCGCCCGGCGTCAGGTCGTTCTGGGCCGCGATCGCCGAAAACAGTGCCTGACCGCTGATGCCCAGCGTCGCCAGCCGCTGATACGAGATCTCGACGAAGATCTTCTGGGACTGCTCGCCGAGGATGTTGACCTTGCCGACGCCGGGCACGCGCAGCAGTCGCTGCCGCAGATCTTCGGCCTGCGCGACGAGATGCCGATGCGGCATGTCCCGGGCCTGCAGGGCGTACAACGAAAAATAGACATCGGAGAATTCGTCGTTGACGAACGGGCCGTAGGCACCGCGGGGCAGGCTGCTCGCGGTGTCAGCGAGCTTCTTCCGGGTCTGGTAGAACTGGTCTGGCACTTCGGCAGCGGGCGTGCCGTCCTTGAGGTTGAGCTTCATCAGCACGAGGCCGGGGCGCGCCGTGGTCTCGACGCGGTCGTACCAGGTCAGCTCCTGCAGCCGCTTCTCGAGCGGGTCGGCGACCTGCCGCTGCATCTCTTCCGCCGTAGCGCCGGGCCATGCGGCCGACACCACCAGCGTCTTCACGGTGAAGGACGGGTCTTCCGCGCGCCCGAGCTTCACGAAGGCGAAGCAGCCGGCGCCGATCGTCGCAATGATCAGGAACAGCGTGATCGCCCGCTCGCGGACCGCCAGCGCCGAGAGGTTGAAGCCGGTCATTTCGCGGCGTCCGCCACGCGCTCCGCCGCGACCCGCACGCGCTGGCCGTTCTTGAGGAGATGCGCGCCGAGGGCGACGATGCGGTCGCCCTCGCTGAGCCCGAAGGCGATGTCGGCGCTTTCCTCGCGCATCCGGGTCACGAGCACGGGCTGGGCGGCGACGGTGCGGGTGGCGAGGTCGATCTTCCAGACGGAGGGGCCGTCCCCGCTGTCGAAGAGCGCGCCGAGAGGCACCGAAAAGCTCGCATCGTTGCCGCGCAGGCTCGCCTGCAGGGCGACGGTGACCGTGGCGCCGAGGGCCGCGGATTCGCCCGCGCCTTCCAGCACGTAGCGGGCCCGGTAGGTGCGCGTCGCCGGATCGGCCATGGCCGAGAGCTCGCGCAGATGCGCGGGGAAGCCGGCATCGTGGCTCGCATAGAGGGCGGCGGTGGCGTCCGCATGGGCCATGCGCTCGGCGCCCTCGGGCAAGAAGACCTCGGCCTCGCGGGCGCCGTCGCGGGCGAGGCGCACCACGGTCTGGCCGGCGCCGACCACCTGTCCCGGCTCGCCGGGCACCTCCATGACGACGCCGTCGGCATCGGCCTGGAGTTCGGCATAGGCCGCCTGATTCTCGATCTGGCCGGCCTGGGCTTGCGCCGAGGCGAGTTGCGCGGCGGCGGCATCGGCGGCCGCCTTGATCTGGTCGTAGGCCTGGACCGAGACCCAGCCTTCGGCGGCGAGTTTCCGGCTGCGCTTCTCGTCGGCCGCGGTCTTGACCATCTGGGCGCGGGCCGCGTCGGCATTGGCCTTGGCCGAGGCCTGCGCCAGGGTGAAGTCGGCGTGGTCGAGGCGCATCAGCGGCTGGCCGCGCTTCACCCGGTCGCCCGGATCGGCGAGGCGCTCCAGGATCTTGCCGGCGACGCGGAAGCCGAGCGCGCTCTCGGTCCGGGCCCGCACCACGCCGGTGAAGCGCTGCGCGCCGGTCCCGCCCGGCGCCACGACGAAGCTGCGCACCAGCGGCGGCGGCGGCCCGTCGGCATCCGGCCCGCAGGAGGCGAGCGCGAGCACCGCCAGGGCCGAAACCGGCGCCAAGGGCACGAAACGCGGGAATCGAGCCACGCAGGGGGCCTCCTCGGGGTCGCCCGGTCAGGCGCTCGTTGGGAGACCTTGCCAAAACAGCGTTTACGGGTGGTCAACGCCGGCTTCTGGCAGCGTCCTGACTCGGACCCACCCCGTCATTCTCGGGCCGCGAAGCGGAACCCGGGATGTCGGCGGTGGTGCCCTAGAACCGCGTCGTCAAACGCGTCAGCCAGTCCGGCGAAGCGTCGACCAGCACGGTCTCGAGCCGCTTGTCGAAGCCGGAGACGATGACGAGGCCGGTGACGACGAGGATCGCGCCGAGCGCCGCCTTCACCCCCTTGCCGAGACTCATCATGCGGTCGCGCCAGCGCATCAGCATCTCACGCGAAAGCATGCCGAAGACGAGGAGCGGCAGGGCCGCGCCGAGGCCGAACAGCAGCATGGTGACGGCGACACCGCCGAGGTCCCGGCCCTGCGAGGCCAGCAGCGAGGCGGCGCCGAGGGTCGGGCCGACGCAGGGGCTCCAGACCGCGCCGAGCAGCAGGCCGACGCCGAACTGGCCGGTGAGCCCCGTGGTCGAGAATCCGCCGAAGCGGGTCTCCGTCCAGTCGCTCACCGGGCCGGCGGCGGTGGCGAGCCGGGTCTGGAGCACGGGCAGCATCAACACGAGCCCGACGCCGACCAGCAGGATTGCCGCGACGGTGCGGAAAAGGCCGGTATCGAGCCCGAGCGAGAAGCCGATGGTGGCGACGAACAGGCCGATCGCGACGAAGGAGATCGCGAGTCCTCCCGCCAGCGCCGCCGGCCCGTACCGATGCTCGGAGGCCGCCGCGCCGAGAACCAGCGGCAGCAGCGGCAGCACGCAGGGCGAGAGCACCGAGAGGATGCCGGCGAGGAAGGCGAGGCCGAAGGTCGTGACCATGGCAGGCCCTCAGAGCGCCTTCTCGACCAGCCCCTCGATCCATTCCGGCTGGGTCTCGCCGACCGAGCGGCCGACTTCCTTGTCGCCCTTGTAGGCGATCAGCGTGCTTTGGGTGCGGGCGTTGAAGCTGCGCAGGGCCGGTTTCTGGCTGTCGAAGTCGATGTCGAAGATCTGCAGGTCCTTGAAGCGCGGATCCTTCAGGATCCCGGCCAGGATCGGCTTCTGGGTCTTGCAGATCGGGCACCAGGGCGCGCTGACCTCGACGAGGATCGGCTTGCCGGCCTTCTGCGCGGCCTCGAAGGCCTCGGGCGTGTAGGCGACGCTCTCGCCGGCCCGGGCGGAGGGCGCGAGGCCGAAGGCGAGGAGCGCCGCGAGGGCGAGGGTGGTTCGGCGTGGGATCATGGTCGGACCCGCTTCGAGGGGTTTCGGGGGAACGCGCGAACGGCTCAGTTGCTCGGCGCGGGTGCGGGGAAGCTGTGCTCCCAGCGGCCGCCCTGGTTGTCGGAGGCGACGACCTTGATCGGCCCCTTGCCCTCGGGAATGTAGGCGAAGTTGATCACCGGGTTCGACGCGATCGAGATGTCGCCGTCCATGGTGAAGACGGATCGGTCGCCGTAGGACACGGCGATCGTCTGGATGAAGCGGGCGGGAGTGTAGTCCCGCGTGACCTGGTTCATCTGCATCCCCGAAAAGTTCGGGTGGCGGATCATCAGGGTGGCCTGGACCGGCTTGCCGGGCGCCTGCTCGCCGAACTTCACGCGCATGTCGCCCATGCCCTGCATCGCCTCCTCGTCGCTCATGCCCATCGGGGCCGAGCAGCCGCCGGAGGCCTTGAGATACTGGGTCGCCTCGTAGAGCCGCCCGTCCTTGGTCTCGGCGACGGCGTGGACGTCGGAGTAGTTGTTGACCCGCACCCGCAGCTTGACCGAGCTCGGGTCGGCGGCGGGGCCGAAGACGAAATGCGCGGCATACGGCGTCGGGTTGTCGTCGATGATGAAGGAGACGCCCTTGATCGCGTCCTTGTCGGGCATGGTCAGGGTGATCGGCACCAGCGAGGCGTCCTCCGCGCGCTGCGGCGCGTCGATCTTTACGACGGATTCGGTGCGCTCGATCGCCCTGTCGCCGAAGATCGTCTCGCGGATCTCCTTCCAGCGCGACGCGCGGGTGGCCTCATCGTCGCCCGCGGCGGCGTTGGCCGCGAGTGTGCCGGCGAGCAGGGAGGCCGCGAACAAGGCCGGCAGCACGGCATGGCGGTGTGAGAGACCCATGGCAGCGTTTCCTCGTCTCGGCTCCCGCTCTTCGTCGGGAGGCCTTCTGAGGTTACTCTTATGCCTGCGCCGCCGGCCTGTCTGTGACCCAGGTCACCGAAGCGCCGAACTCTGCAACGTCCGGTATTCTGGGCCGATCCGGAAAGTGATATGCCGGATCGCCGACCCTGTCGGCGGGATAGACCTACGAAAGAATGGCCGGCCGATCACGCCATCGGACCGGCGACAGGCGGGTGCCAGGGATGCCGGACAGCCACCAGATCGAGCGCTGGATCGAGCGCTTTCCGCTCATCCGAAATTTCTCGGCCTCCCATCTCCAGATCGCGCGGGGCACCGTGCATTTCCCGGTCCTGGAGGCGAACGCCGTCGCCTACGAACGCGAAGGCCCCTGCGCCGACTACCTGATGTGCATCGACGGGCGCACCCGTGTCTTCCGGATGTCGGAAGCGGGCCGCGAGATGCTGATCTACAAGGTCGTTGGCGGCGGCACCTGCGTGCTCACCACGCAATGCCTGCTCTCGGGCGGCACTTTCCCCGCCGAGAGCATCGCCGAGGCGCGCACCGAACTGGCCGCCCTGCCGACGGACACGTTCCGCCAGCTCATGGCCGAGAGCGCCGAATTCCGCGCCTTCGTGCTCGACGACTACACCAAGCTCCTGTCCAGCCTGTTCACCCTGGTGGACGACATCGCCTTCGCGCCGCTGGAGCAGCGCCTCGCCCGCCGCCTGCTGGTGGAGGCGGATGCCGGCGGCATCGTCGCCAAGACCCATCAAGGCCTCGCCTCCGACCTCGGCAGCGTGCGCGAGGTAGTCAGCCGCATCTTGGGCGAATGGGCCGAGGGCGGCCTTGTGGTGCTGCGCCGCGGCCAGATCGAGATCGCCGACCGGGCCGGGCTCGCGACGTTGAGGGGCAATTAGAGGCCGATTCGACGCCGACTGCGCGTGTTCTATCTTGGTTCGGAGAGCCACGCGTGGCATGAGACCGCTATGAACGATAACGAGACGCACCCCTACACCCTGGAGATCATCCCGCCGAAGGCCGACGGGGGCTCATATCAGTGGGCGATCCGCAAGCACGGCAAGCTGGCCCAGCGCTCCGATCGCAACCACCACTCCGAGGCCAAGGCCCGCGAGAACGGCATGGCGCAGATCGAGAAGTTGCTCTCGGGCTTCGGCGACCGCTAGATCACGCTGCGTTTTGATCGAATCGATCAGAACGCAGAAAACGTGATCGTTTCAAAAGTTTAGAGCAGGCTTCGCGCGAAAAACCGTTCCCGCTTTTTCGCAAGCCAGCTCTAGGCCGGATCGTCGACGGCACGGTGGCGTGTCCGCCGTGCCGTCGCTCCGCCTCGCCGTCACGAACACGGCAACGCCACCCGTAGCCAACGCAGGTCTGGCTCCGGGTGGCGTTGCCGTGCGCGCTGCGGATTGTGGCGCGACGGCGTCCCGGCGGTTTTCGCCTGCGCTCCAGCCGTCGAGAAGCGAGGACACACGTATCGTTCAAGGATCAGCCGCCAGCGATGTGCTGCAAACGGCCCGGCAAGCGCGGCCGCAAGACACGAATTCCGGAAAACCGACTTCCAGTTTTCGCATCGAATTTTCGTGAATTGCCGCCGTATGCTTGTCGTCGGGCGAACAGTTCGTAAAGCTTGGTACCGTTAGCTTCGAGCGTCTTCACCCACCGCCCGCGAGGCCGTGCCATGCCCGCCGAGGCAACGATGCGTGAGCCTGAGCGGCTGATCGCGCTCGACCGTTACGACATCCTCGACACGCCCGCCGAGGAGGCCTTCGACCGGATCACGCGGCTGACGCGGCGGATCTTCGACGTGCCGATGTCGACCATCACGCTGATCGACGGGCACCGCCAGTGGTTCAAGTCCCGGGCCGGCATCGCCGCCTGCGAGACGGCGCGGGGGCCGGCCCTGTGCAACGTCGCCATCAGGGAGCACCGCGCGCTGATCGTGCCCGACACGCTGGAAGACCCACGCTTCGCCGCCAACGCCTTCGTCGTCGGCGATCCGGGAATTCGGTTCTATGCGGGCGTCCCCCTGCTGACCCCGGAAGGGCACGGAATCGGCACGCTCTGCGCGATGGATACCAGGCCGCGCAGCTTCCTCGACGACCAGATCGACACACTCACCGATCTCGGGCGAATCGTGATGAGCGAGTTGGAATTGCGGCTTCTCGCCATGACGGACGGCCTGACCGGCACCCTGTCCCGCCGCGCCTTCCGCGAGGAGTTTTCCCGCGCCTTCGCCCTGGCCCATCGGCACCGGCACGACCTCTCCTGCATCATGATCGACCTCGACCACTTCAAGTCGGTCAACGACCGGCATGGCCACGCGATCGGCGACGTGGTTCTGGCCGCAGCGACGGCCGCCTGCCGCGAGGAACTCCGCAAGTCCGACGCCTTCGGCCGGATGGGCGGCGAGGAGTTCGCGGTCCTGCTGCCCTATACGAGCCTGCCCTCGGCGTTGCGGGTGGCCGAGAAGCTCAGGGCGGCGATCGCGGATCAGCGGACCCCGACGCCCGACGGCCCGCTACAGGTGACCGCAAGCTTCGGCGTCGCGGCCCTCGATGGCGCCACCACCGAGATGGACGCCCTGCTGCAGAACGCCGACGCCGCCCTCTACGCGGCCAAGCACGAGGGCCGGAATCGCTGCCGCGCCGCCGACCCCGTGGAGACCGCCGGGCCGGCGACCCGGCGCCGGGTGCTGAAGGCCGGCCAGATCTCGTTCGACGGCGGCCGCTGCGCCATCGACTGCACGGTCCGCAGCCTCTCCGACGAGAGCGCCTCCCTCAAGATCGGCACGACGATCGGCCTGCCCGAGACCTTCAAGCTCCTGATCGCGGCCGACGGTCTGTCGCGCCGGTGCCGTATCGTCACGCGGGCGGAGCAAATGCTGGACGTGGCGTTCGTTTGAGGGATCGGGTTGCCCGGAGGTCATCACGATACAGACGGCGGTAGGCTTCGACTCTATCAACCGTCGTCCATCCTAGCCGCCGGCATGACCGACGCTCAGGCGCGCTCGACCCGATCGCCGAATTCGTCCGGATGGAGCTCCACAAGCGGTATTGGAGCCGGCCTGCTCGTCGGGTAGGGGCTCGCCTCGAGCCGCCAGTCCGCGGACCAGAAGCATGCGTTCGGCGGCCCTCGCCCGATGAGCCGGATCTGGACCTCGGTATCCTGGACGCGCGGCTTGCAGGACGCCCAGATCCGCTGCCAGCATTCCCGCTTCGAGAGATCGGCATCGAAGTAGCCGTACCGAACCGGCAGGAAGTCGATCGCGACGCGGGTGCCGGCGAAGTCGGCCGGCAACCAGATCCAGGCCGAGAAGGCGTACATCTCTCCGCTTCGCAGTTTGCGCGCGGAGGCGGAGGCCAGGACGACTTCGTCCGAAGACAGCAGATGGATCGACGGATCCGACCGGTCCCGGCCCTCGCGATCGAAGGGCTCGCAAGGCGCCTCCGCATCGTCCGCCGGCTCAGGCTCGGCATCTTGGCCGTGCACGAGGGCGTGGGCTCGTCCGCACACGGTCAGCCAGTCTTCGAGCGGAACGGAACCGCTTCGTCGAAAGAGCACCGCCGTGTCGATCGTCGCCTCGATGATGCCGTCCGCCCTCCATCCGACATCGCCAGCGCGGCGGCGATCGGTCGGCGCGACGATCGACAGCAGGGTGGCGGGGCCGTGCCGCCTCAGGGCGCGGGCGAGATTCTCGGTCTCGTCGGCGTCACCGACCTCGTTCCGAACGAAGATCTTCTGGCCCGCAGCCAAGTCCTCCAAGAAGCGCTCTTTGAGATACCGAACCTTCTTGTATTCCCGGTCGACGATCGCACTCGGCTCGGTTTGTGAGGCAAGGCAACAGGTATTGTAGGAAAAACCGTAGCGTGTACTACGGCAAAACAGGTGGTCCTCCGGACCCTCGAAGATCGAGAGATCGCCCTCCGCTCCGTATTCGATGAAATCAGTATCCAGAGCTGCGATCAGTTCGTTTATCGGGGCCGATGTGAAGCGAAAAAGCCCCAACGGTTCCAGACCCCAATAACGCTGGACCAGCCCGAACTCGCAATCGTAGCCGATGCTCTCGAAATCGAGGAGCAAATGCCTGTTCTCGGCAAAGCCGGTCTTATTTTTTATCCATTGAACCGACCTGGATAATACCGACACCTTGGCCCTGCAAAACCGAAGTCGTATCTATTGAGATCGCGACAGAATTTAGAAGTTTATTATGCTTATCGTTCGGCCTTGTCGTGTCAAGAGTTCGGATCTGCGTGAGGACCGCTTCCGCGCCTGAATTCAGTTCTTCTTGTCGAAGGGCAACAGTGCGGCTCCGGCGACCGGGCCGCTGCCGAGCCCGGCAATCTCGTCTCTGCCGTCGCGAGCGCGCTACGCGCCGGACGATCCTGTCGGCCTCGACCGGGTTGTATCCGCCCGGTCGAAGGGGCGTCCTACGACACCACCAGCCTGACGGACGCCGTCCGCTCCGCCGCGCCGGCCAGCGCGATCTCAAGGTCGGCGCTGCGGGGCTGGACCGGCTGAGCCTCGTCGAGGTCGACGGAGCGCCAGAGCACGCGCTCGCCCTCGCGGCCGAGGCGGATCGCGGCGGAGACGACCTCGCCCCGGTCGGAGCGCAGTTCGACCTCGATCAGGCCGCGGCGGGCGAACAGCCGGGAGACGACGCGAACCGTCGACGCGGCGGCGGGGTCGGCCAGAAGCGGGCGGCGGGCGCGGCGGGAATCGGCCAGCAGGAAGCACTCGACGGCGTCGCGGATCCGGTCGGGCGCGGCGATCCGTTCGACGCTGGTGACGGGTTCGCGGGCGCCGACGCTCACGAACTGGGCCTCGGGGATCGACGGCGCCGCCGCGCGATCCACGATGCGGAATCGCCGGTCGGCGCGCAGAGCCGCCGACAGCTCACCCTCGGTGGCAATACCGGACAGGCGCAGGCTCACCCGCGCATTGGTCTCGGCGAGGTGACCGAGCACCGCTTCGATCGCATCGCCGGCAGTCCCCTCCGCGAAGACCGGCTCGACGGCGCGCGGCGTCAGCGGCGCCTGCCAGAGGGCGACGGCCGGTCCGCCCCACATCCGATGGGGCAGGGCGAGCGGGATCACGCCGCACAGGCGCTCGATGCCGGTCGCGCCGTCGAAGAAGGCGAGGGCGAAGGCGACGCCGCCGCCATTGCCGCGCGGCACGTGCAGGGCCGCGGTGGCGAGGAAGTCGGGATCGGAGAAGGGGTCGAGATCCGTGGTGCGGGCGGCCAGCGCCCGCCACTCCTCGATCTCCGCCTCGCGCAACTCGGCAGGGCGGCGCAGTTCCACCCGCCACGCGCCGGGCTTGGGACTTCCTGAGACCGGACCCTCCGTCACCAGGACGACGGGCCTGGAGCCGGCTGTCGGAACGGCGCGCGGCGCCGTCTCCGACAGACCGCCCTGGATGATGGTGAAGCGCGGCTGCATCGATCCGTCCCGATCCCTCGCACCGCCGTCCCGTCGCGGGACGAAACGGCGGTGCATCCTTGAACACGCGGTTAAGGGTTCAAGAACGGTGCCGCGCGGGTTTGTCCGAAAACGATCGGTCGAAAGCCGGCGAAGTCGTGCCTGGAGCGTTCGACACCGCGCGATCCGCGATCAGCCGTTCGGAATCGCGAGGGGATTGTCGGAGAGCGCCGCCGCGTCCGGCCCGTCGATCCGGGGGCGTCCGAGAAAGGCGTCCCAGATCCGCTCGACGAAGGCGGGGTCGAGGTCGCGCACGATCAGGACGAGGCGCGAGCGCCGGTCCGCGTCGGGCCACGCGTCAAGCGTCACCGGGGCGTGGACGACGTGCTGGACGCCGTGCACCACCACCGGCCGCTCCGGATCGTCGGCCATCGCGACGAGCCCCTTGAGGCGCAGCAGCTTCGGGCCGTGCGCCGAGCGGATCAGGTCCAGGAACATCTCGAAAGCCGGACGCGGCACCGGCGTGTCGCTGACGAGGTGGAAGGCGCGGATCGCCGCGTCGTGCCGGTTCACGTCGTGGTGGTGGTCGTGGCCGGGGTGATGGCCGTGTCCATGGTGAGCGTGGTGATGATCCCGGTGCTCGCCGTGACGATCCGAGGCAGCATGCTCGGCACCGAGCCATTCGCGCACGTCCGCACTCTTGCCGTCGAGCCCGAACAACCCCCCGAGCAGCGTTTCGGCCGGCACGTCCGGACCCTCCAGCCTCGCGCCAGGGTTGAGCTGACGAAGGCGCGCGGCCAGCTGGTCGGGCTCGGCGCCGGCCAGGTCGCGCTTCGTCATCACCAAGATGTCGGCGACGGCGGCCTGCCGCACGGCCTCCGGGTGTTCGTCGAGGGTCGAGCAGCCGTTGACGGCATCGACCACGGTGACGACGCCCTGCAGCCGGAACCGCAACGACAGGTAGGGATGCGCAATCAGAGCGTGCAGGATCGGGGCAGGGTCGGCGAGGCCCGTCGTCTCGATGACGACCCGGCGAAACGCCTTGATGCGGCCGTTGTCGCGCTTCCGCAGCAGGTCTTCGAGGGCCGCGATCAGATCCCCCCGCACCGTGCAGCACAGGCAGCCGGCACCGAGCAGGATCATGTCCTCGTCGACCGTCTCGACGAGGAGGTGATCGAGCCCGATCTCGCCGAATTCGTTCACGATCACAACGGTATCGCTCAGGGCCGGGTCCTGCAGGAGCCGGTTCAGGAGCGTGGTCTTGCCAGCGCCGAGGAAGCCCGTGAGCACGGTCAGCGGGATCGGCGTCGGGCGGCCGTTCTCTTGGGGCATGTCGTGAAGCTTGGTCTCAGTGAGAGGTCAGCCGGAAGGGAGGTGCCGGGCGTCCGCACCGCGACTTCGGCGTCTTGGGAGCGCTCCGCAGCTACTTCGTCAGCGGTACAACGGTGATGAGACGGATTTCGGTCAAAGTCGTGAGTTCCCAGACAGCGCAGATGCTCAACGATCGACCATCCGGCGTTTCGGTTTCGCCTTCGAAGATGACACGTCGAAGGCCTATCGGTGGATCCACATGGCGACCCGGCATATGGGCCAGAGCGTGTCGGACCAGGGCGGATGCCAATGTCTCGGGATCGTCGGGCGTAAAGCCGAGCGCAAGCAGATACTTGGCTTTTGAGCCGCCCTCCTTGTGCGAGAGATCGAGCAGATAGCGCGTGATCTTCGCGTGCTCTACGACCCACGTGACCGCGACGAATCCGTCCGTCAAAGGCTCGCGCGCTCGAGCAGGCGCAGATGCCGAGCCTCGACGTTGGCGAGTGCGCCCACCGGCGCGGCGAACTCGACCACGTAGGCTTCGCCGTGATTGTAGATGCCGAGGATAGTCCCCTCGGAGCCGGGAGGCAGTTCACAACCGTCGTCGCTCGTCACGATAGCAGTCAGCGCCACCCGATCGAGTTCCCGAAGGCCCGATGCCGGTGCGTCCTGCCGATACCGATAGGCGAACTCGAAAGACATGGTCGTAGAGATTATGGACCGGCCGGAAATTAGCAAGCGGAGGTTTTCCTCACGCCAGCCCCGGCGGCCCGATGAGTGAACAGGATCGGGATCGGTCCGGCAATTCTACTCGCTCGCAGCAGCGCTCTTCTTCTTCGGCACCGGCTTCGCCGCCGCCTTGGCGGCAGGCTTGGCCGCAGCGGCCGGAGCGGACTTCACCGCGGCCTTCGCAGGCACCTTGGTGGGCTTCTTCTCGGCCCCGTCGACGGCAGTGTAGGCGCTCGTCGTGGCGGGGACGCCGGCCTTCCCGTGCTGGTGCGGCGCGGTCACCGCGGCGGCGCGGACCTTGGCGGCCTTCTCGGCCTTGGCCTGCTTGGCCGCCTCCCTCGCAGCCTCGCGCTTTTCCTTTGCCGCGGCCAGCTTGGCGGCCTTGCTGTTCCTGGCCTCCTCCTCCTGCTGCGCGAGCGCCGCCGCGCCTGCGGCCGGGCTGCTGCCGGTCCAGACCGCGATCGGCTGCAGCGGAGCGCGCGGCGGAAGGCTGCGGCCGCGCATGTTGGCGCTGTTGATCGTGGCGAGGGCGACGGGGGCGGCAGCCCCCTGGGTCGCGCCGAGAAGCTGTGAGAAGGCGTTGTCGGCGCCGGCCGGAGCGCTCGAGGTGATGGCGGCCTGGCCCTCGTCGACCGGCATCGGTTTCTTCCGGTCGCAGATATAGGGGCGCATGTCCGGCGGTTCGCTGGTGCTCGACGAGGGCAATGCTTCGAGCGTCGGCGCACTCCAGCCGGCGGATTGGCTGAAGCCGTAATCGAACAGGTCGGCGGCCTTGAGGTCGCGCTCGCGGGCGCTCGGCTGGCCCATCACCACGGTGATGATGCGGCGGCCGTTACGGGTGGCGCTCGCCACGACGTTGAAGCCGCCCGAGCAGATGAACCCGGTCTTCATGCCGTCGGCCCCGGCATAGCGGCCGAGCAGGCCGTTGTGGTTCGCCATCACGGCCTTGCCGAACTGGATCGCCGAGATCGAGAACAGGGCCTGCTGGTCGGGGAAGTCGCGCATCAGGGCGCGGCCCAAAATCGCCATGTCGCGGGCCGAGGTCCACTGGCGCGGCTCAGGCAACCCGTTGGGATTGTACCAGCGGCTCTCGCGCATGCCGATCCGGCGCGCGGTCTCGTTCATCATGTCGGCAAAGCCGTCGACTGAGCCGCCGAGGTTCTCGCCGATCGCCCAGGCCACATCGTTGGCCGACTTGACCATGATGATCTTCAGGGCGTTGTCGAGCGTCAGCTGCGTGCCCGGCTTGAAGCCCATCTTCGAGGGCGGCTCCGCGGCGGCCTGGGCCGAGATCGTCAGCAGCGTGTCGAGGGAGACCTTGCCCTGGCGCACCATGTCGAGGGCGACGTAGGTGGTCATCAGCTTGGTGATCGAGGCGGGGTACCACGGGTCGGTGGCGCCCTGGCTGTAGATCACCTTGCCGGAATCGACCTCGACCACGACGATCGGCGCGGTGACGGCGCCGGCATGGCCTGCGAGCGCGGCAAGCACGGCGACCGCGCCGATGACCCGTCCAAGAACCCGGTTCAGCATCGAAAAGGTCTCAGTCGCGAGAGGCTTGGGGACAGGCGCTCCCGGCGCTGCACCGGCCACATGGGCGATGCATGGAGGCCGGCGCAGTGTCGAGCGCGCGATGCCGATGTTCAACGCAACCTCCGTGGCAAGAGCAAGGCGAAGCGGGTTGTCCCCATCGATCTCGGCTTCGCATTGCGTCCGGGACATGGGGAGCGGCAGCCCGGTGGCGGTCCAGGCGCGCTGGCGTTATCTGCGGGGGCAACGATCCGACGGACATGCCGGTCGGCCGGCGGGATGAGCGATGGCCTACGCGGTCAAGGAAGTGTTTCACACCCTTCAGGGCGAGGGCGCTCAGGCCGGCCGGGCCGCCGTGTTCTGCCGCTTCACGGGTTGCAACCTCTGGTCCGGCCGCGAGGAGGACCGGGCGGATGCCGCCTGCCGTTTCTGCGACACGGATTTCGTCGGCATGAACGGCGAAGGAGGGGGACGCTTCGCAACCCCAGCCGACCTCGCGACCGCGATCGACCGGACGTGGCAGGGCGGCGAAACCGACCGTTTCGTGGTCTTCACCGGCGGCGAGCCGCTGCTGCAACTCGACCCTGGATTGATCGAGGCGGTGCACGGGCACGGCTTCGAAATCGCGGTGGAGACCAACGGCACCTTGCCGGCACCGGACGGGATCGACTGGATCTGCGTCAGCCCCAAGGCCGGCAATCCGCTGGTGCAGACTAGCGGCCACGAGTTGAAACTCGTGTTTCCGCAAGTCGGCGCGGAGCCCGAGCGCTTCGCCGATCTCGCCTTCGTTCGCCGCTTCCTACAGCCTATGGATGGGCCGGACCGCATCGCCAACACCCAGGCCGCCATCGCCTATTGCCGGAGCGACGCGCGCTGGCGGCTCTCGCTGCAGACGCACAAGATCTTGGGAATACCGTAGCGACTTCCTTCATTCCGGGGCCGCGCAACGGAACCCGGAACTCACGACTGGCCTCAGCATGTCGGGTGGGTTCCGGGTTCGCCTTCGGCGCCCTGGAATGACGGGTCGTGCGGTTACGCCGCCGTCGCCCTCGGCCGCAAGCGCAGCGGCGCCCTGCGGATGTCCATGGCGTTGCCCCGCCAGACGATGGCGCTGCGGAACCAGGCGCCGGACCAGACCGCCGGCAGCATCGCGTCCCGCACCAGCATCGCCAGCAGCAGGCGGACCGGACGGTACCAGCCGGCATGGCGGGCCAGCGCGAACTCGGCTCCGTACCAGAGCAGGGCCATGAGCGTCAGGCCGGCGGCCGCCTCGGCCGTGCCGGCCAGCGCAGCCGCGAGCGTGAACGGAAACAGCGCGCCGATCCCGATCTCGGGCGCGAAAAAGACCGGGAACGTGATCCGCCGAAGCCGTGCCCAGCGCAGTTGCCGCGACCACACCTCCGAGAGCTTGCGCCGCCCCAGCGGCTGGCCGAACGGCGCGGCCACGAGATGGACCTTGCGGCCGGCCGCCCGCACGAGCTTCGTCGCCGCCGCATCCTCGGCGATCTCGGCGCCGAGCGCACGGATGCTGCCGCGCTCCTCCAGGAACGGCTTGTGCCAGAGCATGCTCTTGCCCTGGGCGAAGCCGAAGCCGAGGGCGGCGCCGGAATATTGCCAGCGCGCCTGCAGCGTGTTGAGGAAGGCGCACTCGATCTCGGCGAAAAACCCCTCGGGCCGCGTGCCGATCGGCGTCGAGCAGACGAGGCCGGTGTCGGCCCGCCAGGCCGATTGCAGCTGCTGCAGATAATCGTGCGGCATCAGGACGTTGGAATCGGCAAGCACAACCCAGTCGTGCCGCGCCGCCTCCCAGCCCTTTACGCAGTTGTTGAGCTTCGGGTTGTCGCTCACCCGCACGTCGCCGACGACGATCCGGGCCGGAACGGCCGGATGGGCCGCCATAAGCCGGCGCACCAGCGGTAGCACCGGGTCGCCTGCATCCGCGACGCAGAAGACGATCTCGTAATCCGGATAGTCGAGGGCGAAGCCGCGACCGAGCGTCTCCTCGCTGAAGGTCTCGAGCCCGCAGACCGGGCGCACCAGCGAGACGGGAGCGCCGGCCGGGAAGGCCGAAACCCCTCGGCTCCGGCCGAGACGGCTGGCGGCCAGCGCGATGCTGACGAGGTGGATCAAGGTCAGCAGGCCGCACAGCGACAGGGCAACAAGGGTTGGGGTCTCGACGTTGCCGACCATCCGCGATCCCTTCGTGAGTCCGCATCGCCACCGGTCGAGGATCGGAGGCGCGCATCCGGCTGCCTTAGCGGCCGGCCGATATCAGCCGTATGACAGCGGCTTCAGAGGTATGAGGTGATCCGGCGCGTGGTCCCGATCCTGTTCCATCCCGCCTACGAGGCGGCCCTGCCCGAGGGGCATCGCTTTCCGATGCGCAAATACGGGCGGCTCGCCGAGGTGCTGAGCGAGCGCGGCCTCGCGCCGGGCGGCTTTCTGAGGCCGGAGCCGGCGGATGCGGATTTGATCGCCCTGGCGCACGACCGCGCCTATGTCGACGCCGTGTTCGCCGCGGCGGTGCCGCCGGGGATCGAGCGCACCATCGGCTTCCATGTCGACGCGGGCGTGGCCGCCCGCTCCCGCGCCTCGTCCGGCGGCACGCTCGCCGCGGCAC